>WTAG01000229.1 GCA_013139755.1 Methylomarinum sp.
TGATTTTTTCATCTGAGAATGCTTTTTTATAAGGCCGTTCATTAGCCAATGCATCATAGATATCAAGTAATTGAAATACTCTTGCTATTAAAGGAATTTCTTCACCTTTAAGTCCATTCGGGTAGCCGCCCCCATCCCATCTTTCATGATGGTAATTGATAATAGGAAGCGTACTTTTCATAGAAGATAAGCCACTACATAGTTTTTCACCAATAACCACATGCTGTTTCATGATGACCCATTCATCTTCTGTCAATTTACCTGGCTTTAGTAATATACTGTCGGGAATACCTAACTTTCCGATATCATGCAAAACGCCTCCTCGTTCTAAAGCTTCAAGCGAACTCTCATCAAGTCCTAAAACTTTACCAAAGGCAACACAGCCATGCGCTAATCTTGAGCAATGATCGCCAGTAACTTCATCTTTAGCCTCAACTAAGCGCGCTAAAGTAAATAATAAAGATTGCGCGCTATCTAAATTATCTGTATTTCGTTTAAAACGTATTGCAGAATTTACACGTGCTAATAGTTCTATCGGATGAAAGGGTTTTTTTATAAAATCTGTTGCTCCAGCTTCCATACAAGCGGGAAGAGTTGAATAAACTTCACTGCCAGTGACAATAATAATCGGTAATAAAGCCAAACCTTCTTGTAAGCGTATCCATCGACATAAATCATCGCCCTTACTACCCGACAAGTTGTAATCTAAAAGCACTACATCAAACTTAATAATTAAAAGAATATTTTGTGCACTTTTAAAGCTCTCAACAACAGTCACATCATAATTAGGCGAGTTTAAAATCTCAGCTTCAAGTTTTGAATGATAAATATCATTTTCAATAACCAATACCGTTGCCTGTTTTAGAAAAATTGACTGTGGCATCACCCTTATCCTCTATTTCTTTTAATAATGACTGTTTGTGTAATATCCAAATCATTCACTAATCATTAGTGATATTGACTTGATTCATTTTTTTTAATTAAAGACTTAATGCTCCCTATTCTTTAACATGACTATGAACAAACCACAGATTGAAGAAAAGTAATGACTAAAACCAAATTAAATTTAAAAAAACAGGATATTTCAAGTGGGAGGGGCTTCTAGCCACGACAGCTCTTGATCTTATCTCGGTCGAGGCCTGGAGGCCCCTCCTACCCATAAAAACAACATCATTTCCAATCTATCTTTATTTAACCTGTGGTTAGTTCATAGCCATGCTCTTTAATAACAATTGAATACTAATTAAACGTGATAGCTATTAGTCAGAGGAGGCAATATATGAGATTTACTTCACAAATAACTTACCGATTAGAACTTAATAAAACCTGAAACATGCAATCGTTTTTAACCTAAATATCGACATAGTCCCTATTATCGTTTATATCGATTTGATATTCTACCTATAATAAGACCTTGGTTGCAAGCTTTTTTGCCTCCAATAGAAAACAATCATAGTCTTTATGTCAGCACTAAAAACAACTCCCCCGTTTGATATTAAAAGAATTTTCCTTATTTTTAGGTGATCAAAACAACCAAAATATTAAAATAGCAGTTTAATTTCTGGCCGAAAAATTGGAAATATTACCTCACCTTATTTACTGAAGACCTGCCATTTTGTTTGTTTTTTTAGGCTATGTCACAGTTAAGTGTGGAATTTAATTGCTCTTAAGCCCTCTCCCCAGACTGGGAGAGGGTTTGGGTGAGGGGAATAAGAATAAGGCTCTCTATTCCTTATTCTTTAATCTCTTTAAACAGAAAAGAAGTTTTGAAGAAGAGAATTATTTAACTCCCCTCACCTCGCCTGGGGAGAGAGCTTAAGAGCGAATTAAACAGGTAATGATACCTTTTCAACAATTAACGGTGACATAGCCTTTTTTTATGTGATTCATTACCAATAAAAGTACTTAGAAATGTAAAAACGTGGACTTCTCAGTGGAGAAATTATGCTGCAATGATTTTGGGTGATTTTACCCATTCACGGGACCTGTTTCAGTGATTTTTTCAGGGCTGGCTAATTAACCCCACAAATCAGGATTAAAACTAAATTAGACTCAATAGCTTAAAAGTATTAGGGGATACTTTCAGTATTGGCAGGGTGGGTCTTTGTCTTTGTCTCTGAGCAAAACAAAATAAAATAAATAGCAACCTCAACTACCCTCCACTTTTTACAGTAACTTTAGAAATAAGGGGGGAATTAGCCATTAACCTTTCTTCTATCTTTATGGCTATGTCACCGTTAAGGAACGTGCATGAAACAACTTCCCAATCTCTAACTGGTTTTTTTGCTCCAGCTGGGATGATCTCATTCGTTGCGTAGAATAACTATGCGCCTCATGAGATCATCCCAGCTGATGCAAAAATCCTGCGTTATAACTTTGGGAAGTTATTCCATACCGCTAAATGTCAACCAACCTGTCGCTTTTTGTTACCTTATGTGTGTTTTTCAAATGTATTGTTTTTTATCGAACCATTTTTTATCGTCATTGGGTTGAGATAAACTTCTTCTATAGGTGTTAG
>WTAG01000219.1 GCA_013139755.1 Methylomarinum sp.
TAAACGTAACCCCATGGTTTACACCTCACAAGAAATATCAGTTGATCGCCAGCATTTAAGTAAATTAAAAAACGATGATAAATTATATATTTTAGTCAAACAACATCCTGAATCCAGTGATAACACCTTAAACCAAAGCAATATTTTACTACGGACGTACGACTGTTTTGGCTTATTACACAATCATGATGTTTTATTCAGGGTAAGAATGAACTTAGTCCCATTAGAAGAGATTCTTAAAAACATTGATCCAAAAAAACCTAGTTAACTATTCAGTTGGAAAATTTAGCATCAATATTGATACTAAGGAACGTGTATGGAATAACTTCCCGAAATTATAACGCAGGATTTTTGCTCTGGGTGGGATGATCTCATGAGGCGCATAGTTATTCTACGCAACGAATGAGATCATTTCACCTGGAACAAAAAGACTAGTTAGAAATCGGGAAGTTGTTTCATGCACGTTCCTAAGGAACGTACATAAAATAAATAGCAATTAGGTTAAAAGTCATTTATCACCAACTTCTAGGTAGTATTTTAAATTGAGTCGATAAAAGTAGGAGGAGCCTATTGGCTGCGACATCTCTTGATCTTGTTCCAGTCACGGCCAATAGGCCCCTCCTACCGATAACAATAACTCAGAAATTTACTACTTTTTTATAATCCTGTCGTTTGTATAGAGCCATTCATTTTATATTCAGCATCACCTCAGTACTGTTACACCAGTTGTTTTCTCTATTCAATAATAAACAACACTAGGCAGGTTACTTCTATTGTTAGGCTCAGGGGTTTTTATAAAACCATTGAAGCGCTATCCCAACTAGAAGTTTCTACTATTTTTTTAATTCACTACCTAATAAAGGACAAAAATATGGCAAAGCTATCTGAAATTGAAGGCATTGGTGAAACTTACTCTACAAAACTTGAAGACGCAGGTATTACTTCATTAGAAAACCTTTTAGAAACATGTTGCGAAAAAAAGGGACGTAAATCCTTAGCTGAAACAACTGGCGTTAGTGAAAAACTAATTCTTGGTTGGGTTAACCGAGCTGATTTAGCACGAGTAAAAGGCATTAGCACTCAATATGCTGACCTTTTAAAAGTGGCAGGTGTTGATACCATTCCGGAATTAGCACAAAGAAAAGCTGACAATCTACAAGCTAAAATGGTTGAAATTAATGATGAGAAAAACCTTGTTCGTAAAGTACCCACTTCAACCCAAGTAGAAGATTGGGTTAATCAGGCAAAAGAGCTTCCTCGGGTTATTACGCACTAACATTTCAAAAACTCATTAACAAAAAGGAACGCATAATAATGATCCCAGAAAATATCAACTCTGACGAAATTCTAGCTCAATTAACCGAAATCACTATGGAATATGGCCCCAAAATATTGGGGGCACTCGCTGTATGGATCATTGGTGGCTGGATTATAAAAGCAATAACTAATGGCATTGTCAGGGTAATGAACAAAAGTAAAGTTGACCCTACCCTCCAACCTTTTCTAAAAAGCTTAATGGGTTCATTGCTAAAAGCAATGCTAGTGATTAGCGTGTTAGGCATGCTAGGCGTTGAAATGACATCATTTATTGCCATTTTAGGTGCAGCAGGTTTAGCGGTTGGCATGGCACTTTCGGGGACTTTGCAAAATTTTGCAGGTGGCGTAATGATTTTGATTTTCAAACCATTTAAAGCAGGCGATGTGATTGAAGCGCAAGGGTTTATCGGCTCAGTTAAAGAAATTCAAATTTTTAATACCATTCTAAAGACACCTGATAATAAAACCATTATTATTCCTAATGGTGGCCTTTCCACATCTGCAATGACTAACTTCTCAACTGAAGAAAAACGCAGAGTCGACTGGACTATTGGTATTGGGTACGGTGATGATATCGACAAAGCAAAACAGGTTATTAGAAACTTATGTGATGCTGATGCCAGAATTTTAAAAGATCCTGATGTTTTTATCGCAGTTTCTGAATTAGCGGATAGTTCTGTTAACTTTACGGTTAGAGCCTGGGTTAATGCAGCTGATTTCTGGGGAGTTTACTTTGCAATGAATGAAAATGTTTATAAAACATTTGCTCTAGAGGGGTTAAATATTCCTTTCCCACAAATGGATGTCCACTTACATAAACAAAGTTAAGCATATTGCAAAAAATAGATAAAAAAAGTAATGGCAGTCACCTCATTACCTTTTTTTATCTTTGCTTTACTAAAAAACACACTATGAAACAAAACAAAATAGGCTTAATATAAACATTTTATACAATGAATCAGGAAAGCATTATGAAGTTTAGCCCTTGCATATCGGGTCAATGCACAGAAGACGGCACTCACTGTCAAGGCTGTGGCAGGTCTCATGAAGAAATTGCTGAAACTAAAGGTTTAGTAAAAAATATTGTAGCCTTTGCAAAAAAACAAGACTATGACAATATTGATGATTTTTCTGTATTCATCACCAAAAACATCTCAAAGAAATTACAAGAAATATCCTAAATCAATCAGGTTGCCGATAAATAAATGGAAACTAAAGACGCTATATCATCACGCCGTTCAATTAAACATTATGATCCTGATCATAAAATGACTGATGAAGAGTTAAATGAATTACTTTCACTTGCTGCTTTATCCCCTACTGCCTTTAATATTCAACACTGGCGTTTTGTCGTTGTAAAAGACCTGGAGTTAAGAAAGGAAATTCGTAAAGTCGCCTGGGATCAAGCGCAAGTCACCGATAGTTCAGTACTCATTGTTCTTTGTGCTGACTTGAAAGCATGGGAAAAATCACCTATTCGTTACTGGAAAAATGCTGCACAAGACGTGCAAGATTTTATATTACCTGCAATTGATGCTTATTATCGGGATAAAGATCAAGTTCAAAGAGACGAAGCCATGCGCTCTTGTGGCATTGTCGCTCAAACATTAATGTTATCAGCAAAATCGATGGGCTATGACTCCTGTCCTATGGATGGTTTTGATTTTCCTGCTGTTGCCAATCTTATTAACTTACCTGATGACCACCTTATTTCAATGTGTATTGCCATTGGTAAAGGCGTAACTGAAGCAGCCCCACGTGCAGGTCAATTATCATTAAATGAAATCGTTATTGAAAATAGTTTTTCATAATAACGTTAACAGGGATAGCTCATGAATAAGTTTCAGCGTCGAAAACTAAATACACTATTTCAAAAAAACAAAGCCTGGGCTGAAAAAATGACTCAGGCTGATCCGGGTTTTTTCAAGCATTTATCAGAACAGCAAACGCCCGACTATTTATGGATTGGCTGCTCAGATAGTCGAGTGCCTGCAAACCAGGTTGTTGACTTACAACC
>WTAG01000633.1 GCA_013139755.1 Methylomarinum sp.
ATGCTGCCACTAATATTACCGGATAAAGGTGTCCATTCTAAGGCAGCAGATAATTGCTCTAATGATAAATCATGGATTGCACCAGAAAAATACACTGCAGGTTCATCAGTCGTATCCTTATGCCAATCAAATTGATTAATATCCAGTACGCCGCCCAATAAAGGAATATGGCTTTTTTCTAATAAGGTAATTCTTTTATTCAACAACAAAAATTTAAGCTCTCCTGCTTCAATAGGAATGACTTTAACTTTCAGTTTATCCCAGTGTATATAAGATGGCTTGCTCTCAGCTTCTGTATTTGACCAATTCAGCCCACCTTTTGCTTGTTCTATTGCCAGCCTGTTTTTATCATCACTAACATCAAGTTTTTTGAGCTTAACAAATACCTGCTCTATCGCTGATTTGGCGATATTTATTTGCGCTGTTAACAGCCCTTTTAAGTGAATCCCTTCTAAGCCCGTTTGCTCCATAAACGGCATAACATATTGCTGAGTAAAAACATCCAAATCTTCAATATCTGCTGAAATATTTGCTGTTTCTATCGGAGCTTCAGTCTTAGTGTTGATTAGTCCTTGGGCAGTAAGATCGACAACATCCGGCTGAGTTAATTTAACTTGCTGTAATTCAATAACGCCTTGTTTATGCCATAACCCCTTAGTATTTAGAGTTATCCCCTGCCCCTTAATATCCATATATACAGGGTCAATATATAGCTCGCCTTGCTGGATATGACTATTGTTTTCCCATTGCCAACTACCTTGTTTGTGTTTTGCGACTAAATCCAACGCCAGATTTAATGATTCAGCGGCCAGCTTCCCTTGCTTTGCTTGCAGAGAAACCTTTTTAAACTGAGTTTTAATGACTAAATGATCAAGCCCACTATGATTGCCACTTGCTTTAATATCAGCATCCACCGAACCACTACTTATATCATCTAGTAATTTTTCTGGTAACAAAGGCTTTAGATGCTGTAGCAGTATGTCTTTAGACTTAAGCTTTAGCGACCAAGTATCACCTTCCACCTTTGCATTAAGCGAGAGTATCCCTTGAGAGAACTTAAGATTTTTAATATTAAAGTGACTTTGTTTATCTGTTATAGCAAAAGAAAAATCAAAAGGAGATGAAATGAAGCGGGAGGATTTAATACCTGCTTTACCTTTGTCACACAAGATTTCATTATCTTGCCAGCTAAAAGACAAACACTGAACATCAAAAAAACGAATATCAGTAAAAGGCTCAGGTAATGTTAATTGCTTAATGGATAGAACCAGTTGCTGCGTCCGCTGATCAATATTTAGCAAAGTAAGACTAACATCATTTAACTGCCAATCTTTTGTATCTATCTTTTCAACGTCAATTGAGAATTTATCAAACGCATTAACTGTTTGAGGCAATAAACATAAAAAAAACAATGTCAAATAAGCCAAACGACGTAAAACACCTCGACTATATGTTGTACCTACATTACGCATTAGCACATGCTACTTGATAATTCTGATTTTTATAAATCACCCTAACCAAAACCTCAATTTGTATTCCATTATTCACCAAGCAACATGCACAAAATAATATCGACAATTTTGTATAAGTCGTAGAGCGGACTTCAGTCCGCTGTACCCGACAAACCACATATATTTAGATGGGCACGCTATGCTTTGCCCATCCTACATAGTCTAATATTTAATTTTTTATTTAACTAGGAAAAACACCTGTAGAAAGATAACGGTCGCCTCGGTCACAAATAATGGCCACAATCACTGCATTTTCCAGTTCTTCTGATAATTTCAAAGCAGCAGAAACAGCGCCCCCCGAAGATACACCAGAGAAAATACCCTCTTTAGCAGCAAGCTCACGTGTAGTTGTTTCTGCTGATATTTGGTCTACATCCATAATTCTATCAATGGTTTCAGGATTATAGATTTTTGGTAAATATTCTTGTGGCCAGCGTCTAATCCCTGGGATTTTTGATTTCCCCTCAGGCTGTACACCGACAATTTGAATCGCTGAGTTTTGTTCCTTTAAATAACGAGAAGTCCCCATAATCGTCCCTGTCGTGCCCATTGCACTAACAAAATGGGTAATTTCCCCATTGGTATCGCGCCAAATCTCAGGCCCTGTGCCTTCATAATGCGCCAAAGGATTATCAGGATTAGAAAACTGATCCAAGATTCGTCCCTTACCTTCAGACTGCATTTTTCTGGCTAAATCTATCGCCCCTTCCATGCTTTCTGCTGCCGGTGTCAAAATAATTTCTGCACCATACGCTTTCATAGAAGCAATACGTTCTGAACTCATATTATCAGGCATAATCAAAGTCATTTTATAACCTTTAATTGCCGAAGCCATTGCCAATGCAATCCCTGTATTACCACTGGTTGCTTCAATCAAGCTATCACCCGGTCTTATCTCCCCTCTTGCTTCAGCATGATTAATCATACTCAATGCGGGGCGATCTTTTACCGAACCTGCGGGGTTATTACCTTCTAGTTTAACTAAAATTGTATTGCTGCTTGCACCGGGTAATCTTTGCAACCTTACCAGCGGGGTATTTCCTACGAATGACTCTATAGTGTTGTAATTCATATGTTGTTTCTGTATGTCTTAATGAGGTGATGTGGAATCAATGAGGCTATGGTAAATCCCTTGATTCCGCGTTGCTTCATCAAGGCTACATTTGTTTTATAGCGGATTTTATAATGTCTCCAGCTCTAAATATCAGCGTTTATTTTACCCTTATATAAACTCAGGTAACACTGATTTTAAGAGGCTTCTTTACTTAAAAGTAAAAAAACAGCTACTCATATAGCCCGTATGAAACAGAGTGGAATACGAGAGTTCGGCGTATCAATTCACACTATTACGCTTTGCTCCATACGAGCTACAGAATAACGGTTATTTTTAATACAGACTCTACTCAAAATCCCAGCGTTGTAAAACCTGATAATGAACGCCATCAGGTGTACTGAACGACTCAACCAAACAAAATGAATCTGCTGTCCATTCAATCGGTAAAACATCAACATCTATCAGCTTATGCGCTTTTCTGGCCAGAGTGACATGGGGTTTATAAGGCCTATCTTCAATCTTTATGCCACATTGCTCAACCGTACACTTTAAAGCATCCACTAACTTTAATAACTGCGCATCATATTTTGCTGTTGATAAGCACAAAATCCGTGGCTTACGCCAAAAGTCCAACCTATCAAAATACACAGAAAAAGGCTTAACACTGATATTATCCACACTCTGCCTGATCAAAATTTCTGACTCAGCATCGACATTACCCAAAAACACCAAGGATACATGCAAATTATCAGCTTTAACCTTTTTCAAACCACCCGCATTAATTGAATGATTAAAGGTATTTGTTTGTTTTCTGACCTCGTCACTAGGCCATAAAGCAAAAAACAATCTTTTCATCAGACTATGACACCTTTAAATATAAAAAAACATTTAACACAGAAAAAATAAACACCATGACTGACCTCCAGACTTTTCTGAGCCCTCTTTGTCCGGCAAAATAATAAAAAATAAAACCACTTGTCATTAAATTGTCATATTAGTTAACGAAAATGGGTCAACTTTTATTAAAAACACAAAAAAATGAAAAACTATTACGATAATGCCCTTGGCTTTGAGTCTACATTACCCATTGAAATAATAAAATTATTAGATGGCTATAAAACAAAAGCAGAAGAACAGAGTAAAGACAATCACTCATCAAAGTATGAAAACCTAGCATTAGATGAACATGAATTAGCCATAACAGGCTAAACCACACTATTATTAATAACTAAGAGGAAAATCCATTTCTTCTTATACTTCCTAGTTGATACAAACACAGCACGATGATGAACTTATTTACTCATTTTAGTAGACAGTGCTTAGCATAATCTTTTACCTCGTTCATTGACCACTCACCTTTAGGTTTTTCTTTAAGATCTGAACACCAAGCCTCACTACCTATTTCTACCGAGCATCCTAACAACTGTAAAGCAACAACTAATATAAAGACTAATCTTTTCATCATTTCACCCATGATTTAAGCTATTTTACATAAATTATAAAACTAATTATTAATCAAACATCCCTTCTAAGCCTTTCTCCATATCAGCCATATCGTCCTCGATTTGCAATCCTTGCCGAGTTAATTCCTCTTTCAATGCTTTTTGTTCTTTAGCTGTCATTTTACGGGAAGAGCCTTTTATAACTTTACCGTTAATAACCACTCGCCCTTCATTCACCGTATTACTGCGAATACTCTTTCCTGAAGCGTCAGTTGCCGTATCAATATTTATTTCTACCGCTTCCACCAAGCCAGTCATTAATAGGCCAGTGATAAAGCTGAGGATCATTATGTTTAATACTTTCATCGCCTTGCTCCTAATAAAATTAATATTCAAAACGTAGAGTTGAAAACGGGTATTGCCCCCAGCATCACTCCACGAACTATCTATGACAACACAATATCAGAAATTATCCAATACCATGGATACCGAATATTTCATAAAATATCGGATAACGCTGGCATTCACCCTGCCTACACAGGCACCTTACTAGCCACCAATTCTTTTTAAATAAAATGATATTTTATTTGCTTCTTTCCTACTCATATGTGGGAATAAAGGCATTTTTGATTCATCACCATTTGCTTTTCTAATTTTATGAGAGATTTGGTATGCAGATAACTCTGTATCAGAGTTAGATGGAACGCCTCTTAGAAAACTTCCTTGTCCTTTCTCGCGATGGCATCCTAAGCAGTGGTAATTAAATAATTGCTTCCCTGTTGTCAGTTCTGGGTGATCATGAACATCTTTACTACAGCCATAGGCAAAAAACATCATTACGATAGACATTGCTACCAATACAAATTTTCTTTTTATATTCAATATTACGTAATTCATGGATGATAATGCTATTTATTCTCTAAGATAAGTTCAACAGGATTATAAAGCACATAGGGAGGAAAAGTGATAACGCATTCTGCCAGCATAAAAATCAAAATTATGATTACTAATTGTTCCCTAAAATGACAGATAACGCTAGTACTCATCCAACTTAGGTATCCGCACAACGAGTTAAATGCCTCTCCCTTTACATTGGTATATAAACCCCTAAAAAATAAAAACTAGGGTAATATGAGGTTTAGGCACGTTTAAACTCACTCACAATACCTAATACAAAACGAACGAGGATAAAATAAAATGGAAAAGTATAAAGTTGTAGAAATAGAGGTTCATGTAGGCGGTGAAGATTACCTTATTGATTTGGAAGGTTTTTATATTGATGCGATGATTAAAATTGGTCATCCGGACATTGAGCAGTTTTTAGCATCTCAAATTGAAACGCAAGGCGGTTGGCTTAAAGATACACCTATAGTTATTCAAGCCCGTTATGCAATTGTTCAGGCATTAACTGAACGTTAATTTATCAGTAGAGTAAATATCACAATAAGCCACATTAAAACTAAACCTCTTAATTAAGGGTTTTTTATGGCTATCAAAAACAGGGAAGCCGAGATAAAAAAGCCTGACGCGGGGGAAAAATGCATAACAAGTAACTAATTAAGGAGCCTCTGATTAAGTCTGGACGAAGTAGATTATGCTCATAATATTCAGATTCAAGGCAAAAATCGCACGTAATAGCAGGCTATTGCGAAGGTTTTTAACGC
>WTAG01000520.1 GCA_013139755.1 Methylomarinum sp.
ACTTTGCACCGATGTTTCAGCCAGCATTTTTATTGCACCGACATCTAGCCCTAAACGGTGCGCTCTCTCAGCAATTTGCTGCAAAGATTCTTCACCAGACACATATAATACGGATACGCCTTTTTGAGCGGCACTAGCAATTACTTGCAATAGAATAGTACTTTTTCCTGCTCCTGGCGCACCACCAATCAACACCACACTACCTCTAACGATACCACCACCCAAAACACGGTCAAACTCTGCCAGCCCTGTTGATATACGTTCTGCTTTCGCCAAATCAACATCAGATAATAATTGAACTTGTGATCGATCCCCAGCATAACCTGATAGCCCTGAACTCTGCCTCTGTGTTGTAGAGCCTAATCGAATTTCTTTAATAACATTCCATTCACCACATGCTGTACATTGACCTGCCCAGCGTGGAGATTCAGCACCACATTCTGTACAAACAAATGCTGTTTTTTGTTTTTTAGCCATAATCCATTTTATCTTTTTTCTACTCTTTGAGTAATTCCACATAATAATGTATATGGAATGGTATCTGCGTAATGCGCTATTTCCTCAATAGCTAATCCGTCCCCCCAAAGTGTAACTGGATCACCTGCCTTCGCATTTTGTTGACTATTTAAATCAACCGTAATTGTATCCATCGACACACGTCCCACCAACGGCACTCTTTTTCCATTGACTAAAACAGGTGTTCCCGTTTTAGCATAGCGAGGATAACCATCGCCATAACCAATTGCCACAATGCCTAATTTAGTTTTGGCTTCACTTACCCAAGTACCGGCATAACCAACCGCTACGCTAGCATCAATATCTTTTACTGAAATTAAGCGCGAATGCAGACTCATTACTGGCTTTAAACCCAACATCTCCCCAGTACTATCAGAAAAAGGTGAAACGCCATATAACATAATACCAGGACGCACCCAATCACTAATTGAATCTGGCCAGGCCATAATACCGGCAGAATTAGCAATACTTTTCTCTTCTGTATACGGCTTAACCTTTTCTTCAAAGCATTTAATTTGCTGTAAAGTAACTGAACTGTCCAGTTCATCAGCACTCGAAAGATGTGTCATAAAGAAAATAGGATTATTAACACAGCTACAATCTAATAGCCGCTGATAAATTGATGTAAACTCTGTACCACTTACCCCCAGACGACTCATACCAGTATCTAACTTTAACCAAACCGAAAGTTTTTTCTGTCCATGATACTTTTCCAGAATATCTAACTGCCCAACTGAATGCACAACGACATCTAATTCATATTGCGTAAAATCTTTTAATTCTTGTTCACTAACAACCCCTTCCAAAACCGTAATTCTTTTTTTAAAGCCCGATTGACGAAGCTGAATACCTTCACATACACGAGCGACAGCCACAGCTTCAACATCATTCAAAACCTCTGCAATACGCAACAAGCCATGACCATAGGCATTAGCTTTAATAACAGCCATAATCTTTGCATTAGGCGCATAATCACGCACTTTTTCTATATTATGTTTTATTGCCGCTAAATTGATTAATGCATAAGGCGCTAAGGTCATTCATAATCCTCAGCAGAATAAGGATCACCTGCGAAATTCTCAAATCGGGTATATTGCCCCAAGAAGGTTAAGCGAACCGTCCCTAGTGGTCCGTTACGCTGCTTACCGATAATCACCTCAGCAATACCTTTATCCGGACTGTCTTCGTTATAGACTTCATCACGATAAACAAAAACGATTAAATCGGTATCCTGCTCAATCGCTCCTGACTCCCTTAAATCGGACATAACTGGACGTTTATTTGGACGTTGCCCACGGTTACGGTTTAACTGAGATAAAGCGACGACGGGTACATTTAACTCCTTCGCTAAGGCCTTTAAGCCACGAGAAATATCCGAAATCTGTTGCACCCTGCTTTCGCCGCTTGATGGTGACTGCATAAGTTGCAGATAATCCAGTACAATAAGCCCTAAAGGCCCATGCTCACGTACTAATCGCCTAGCCCTTGCTCTTACTTCTGTAGGAGTAAGAGCCGGGGTATCATCAATAAATAATTTAGTTTCAGCCAACAAGTTAATTGCCGAGGTTAAACGTGGCCATTCGTCATCTTCCAGCTTACCCGTTCTAACTTTATTTTGATCAATACGGCCTAACGAAGACATCATCCGCATGGCTAATGAATCACCCGGCATCTCCATACTAAATACAGCAACAGGTTTGTCTCCTTGAATAGCGACATTTTCTGCTATATTCATGGCAATAGTTGTTTTACCCATTGAAGGACGACCAGCCACAATAATTAAATCTGCAGGTTGCAAGCCTGAGGTTAATTCATCAAAAGCTGTAAACCCTGTAGTGGCACCGGTAATGTTACCTTCTTGCTCGTATAGTGTTTCAATTTTATCAACTGCATTAGCGAGTAAATGCTTAATTGATTTAAATCCACCTTCTTGCCCGCGTTGTCGCTGTTCTGCAATTTTAAATACATCACGCTCTGCCTGCTCTAATAATTCACTGGTATCCCTACCCTCTGTATTGAAGGCAGAATCTGAAATATCAGTTCCAATATGAATTAACTGCCTTAAAACAGAACGATCTCTTACTATGTTGGCATAAGCAACAATATTTGCCGCACTCGGCGTATCTTTTGCCAATGTCGCCAAATACCCTAAACCACCAGCTGACTGCAACTCATCAGTTGACTCCAATGTTTCAGACAGAGTAACAACATCAAACGGCACCTGCTTCTCAGCAAGCTTTTCTATAGCAGTAAATATCAACCGATGATCTTTTCTGTAAAAATCATCCACAAAAACTTTATCAGCAACAGAATCCCATGTCTGATTGTCTAGCATTAAGCCACCCAAAACAGACTGCTCTGCCTGAATAGAATGTGGTGGTACTTTTAATGACTCGACTTCATAGTCAGGCTGGTAAGAATAATTTTCCATAAATCTACTTTATTTATAACAAGTTGCATATTATAAGCTGCTCACCTTAAAATCGGCTGAAAAAATCTCTAACATCGGTTATTATTGATATCATAAATAGAATGAAAGCCTTGTCAATACAAGCTTACAAGTTTTTAGCACCACTGCAAATATTCATGCAAGATAAAATATTTTTTCAACGTTGGAGTCACTGTTAATAACAATAACTCCTTTTTACATAAGACAAATTTATGACACAAGACGAATTAAAAAAACAAGTTGCACAAGCTGCCCTTGAATATATTAAAGGCGAAACTATTATTGGTGTTGGTACTGGTTCTACAGTAAATTTCTTTATCGATATGCTAGCCGACTATACAGGCCAAATTAAAGCAGCTGCATCAAGTTCTGATGCAACAACAGAACGCCTTAAAAATATTGGCATTCCAGTCATTGAATTAAACAGTGTTGATGAAATCGGTGTTTATGTTGATGGCGCTGATGAAGTTGATCCTAACAAAAAACTGGTTAAAGGTGGCGGTGGCGCACTAACACGTGAAAAAATTATCGCTGCTGCAAGCAAGAAATTTGTTTGTATTGTTGACAGCACTAAAACGGTTGATGTTTTAGGTGCTTTCCCTTTACCTGTAGAAGTAATTCCTATGTCACGTAACTATGTGGCTAATGAATTAGAAAAGTTAGGCGGCAGACCTGTCTGGCGTAAAGACTATTACACTGACAATGGTTGTGAAATTCTTGATGTTCACGACCTTAAAATTGTCGACCCAGTAAAATTAGAAGCTATTATCAATGGAATTACTGGTGTGGTTACTAATGGACTGTTCGCACAAAGAGATGCTGACGTTGTTCTTATTGGTAATGGTGATAAAGTAGATACTATGTAAGCTTAGGGAGCTGGGAAGAAATAATTGCCAGATATTTGGGCAGGATTTTTGTTTGTCTTCAGTGGGATGGCAACAGGCGCATAGCAAGCTACGTAACTGCTGCTACCTCGCTGAAGGCGGACAAAAAGACCAGCAAGATTGGATGATTATTTTTTTCCATCTCCCTTATATGCTTAAGCGGACTTAAGTCCGCCCTACATTACACAAAAAAAGGCCGGAACTTATAAAGTCCCGGCCTTTTTTTGTCTCAACCTGACACTGGAATAGTGTCAGGTTTCAAGCAAAATACTTTTTACAAAGTATCTACAGCATTCAAGTCAGAGAAAGCTTGCTCTAGACGAGTTGCCATAGCAACTTCACCTGCACGTTGCCATACACGTGGATCGTAGTATTTCTTGTTAGGGCTATCTTCACCATCTGGGTTACCAATTTGACCTTGCAGATAAGCTTCGTTAGCTTTGTAGAAGTTCATGATACCTTCCCATGTTGCCCACTGAGTATCAGTATCGATATTCATTTTAACAACACCGTAGCCAATAGATTCTTTGATTTCTGCTTCAGAAGAACCAGAACCACCATGGAATACGAAAGTAAGTGTATTTGCATCAACACCGTATTTTTCAGAAACATAAGCCTGTGAATCACGTAGGATTGTTGGAGTTAACTCAACATTACCAGGCTTGTATACACCGTGTACGTTACCGAAAGAGGCAGCGATAGTGAAACGAGGACTTACTTTGCTTAACTCTTCATAAGCGTAAGCAACTTCTTCAGGCTTAGTATATAGATCAGCCTTGTCCATTCCAGTGTTATCAACACCGTCTTCTTCACCACCTGTACAACCTAATTCAATCTCAAGCGTCATACCCATTTTATCCATACGCTCTAGATATTTTGCACAAGTTGCAATATTTTCTTCTAAAGACTCTTCAGATAAATCTAGCATGTGCGAGCTGAATAATGGTTTGCCAGTTTCTGCGAAGTGTT
>WTAG01000405.1 GCA_013139755.1 Methylomarinum sp.
TTCCTCTCTTAAATACAGACTATCAAATAACACAACAGAAAACACTGACAGCAAACTACGCTACTTCTAAACCAAAATTCAACTCAATGGCAGCGCACCTGCACCTAGAGGCTAGTCACCTAATTACAGCGCTTATGAAAATCAGTTACGCACAGTAACTGTGTGCATTGCTGTTGATAACTAATGTACAACTCACCTTGAGAGCAGTTATATCAATACCTCAGCATAGATTGTACAAAAATTATACAGACGCCTATCTTCGGCAGTGTTATTAGTCAATAAAAACACTTATAGTATACAAATATCTCTTCACAACACATCCTACCAAATAAAAACCAAATACCATGAAAAATAATAGACTAAAAATCCAACTACTTTTAACTGGCATAATCACCATCACCTCTGGCATGGCACAATCTAAAGATATTTTACCTGCCCCCAATGGAATCAAGCAGCCTATCGGTTTAAACAACTGGCGAGTCATTGGCACCTCATACCGTACTGATAACAATACACAACGAGTTATTTTAGGCAATAGCATTGCAATTAAGGCTGCGAAAACAGGACTGACGAAACCTTGGCCTGAAGGGACTATTTTGGCAAAGCTGGTTTGGAAAAACACAGAACATCCACAATGGAATGCAGCTATAGTGCCTAGTGAGTTTGTTCACTCTGAAATAATGATTAAAGATAGCACCAAATATAAATCTACTGCTGGTTGGGGATTTGCTCGATGGAAGGGGTTAGATCAACAACCTTATGGAAGTGAGCAATCATTTGAGCAAGAATGCTTTTCTTGTCATGCCCATGCAAAAAACAGCGATCATGTTTTTACAATCCCTGCAAAAATACCTTAAGTCCCAATTAACAAAGCCTTAAAGGCCTTTTTTTTATAATAAAAGACAAACACCTCATAAGCGAACCAAACTTTTCTATTTTATATTATTATGTTTTACACTATCTCGGTGTATACTTCTTAATCTACTTTAAGAACCTACTAATAACAAACAATAAGGGTTTCTAGCAATGGCTGAAAAAACTGTAAGTAAACACTTGATTAACCTAGAAAAATATTTTTCTGCATCAAACCCAATACTACAAAAAGCCAGCGCAACATTTCATGAGCTTGATCAACTAGAGTACGACCTTGGACTAATTGATGAAAGTGAATCAACTGCCAGAAAAAGCTCCTGGTGGCCTATAGTCAGTTTAATTGGTGGATTTTCATCAGCAAAATCTGAATTTATCAATCGATATTTAAATGCCAACCTGCATTCATCAAACCATAAATTTACCATACACCAATATACACCCCAAGCAACCAATGCAACCTTACCCGGTACTGCGTTAGATGCTGACCACAGACTTCCTTTCTATCAAATCAGCAATAAACTTGAGCAAATAGAAAAAGGAGAAGGCAGTAAAGTCAATGCTTATCTAGAATTAAAAACAGTGAACAGTGAGCGACTTAAAGGCAAATTGTTCATAAATACCCCCGTTCTTAATGCGACCCAAACATCTACGATTAAACCCGTGCTAACGCAACATATTTTAAGGATGTCTGACTTGGTTTTAGTCTTTACAGACTTATTTGATGCAACACCTGAATTAATTAAAGAATCAGTTGATGAAATAGTAGAACAACAAGACTCAAACAAATTCATCTATGTCATAGATCATTCAGAAATCAACCTTGATGAAAATAAAATCAATGAGATCATTTCATCATGGCAAAGACGATTAGCTGAAATTGGCATACATACAGGACAATTTATCGTACTGTCAGAATCGAACCAGCCTTCTGACAATAATTCAATCGCCGAAATTGATCAACGTTTGGAAAATATTGAAAATGATCGCTCCTATCGCGTTTTACACTCATTAGAAAAAAGTATTCGTGATATTAATGACTGCTATATACCCGAAGTGGAAAAGTATTTAACGATATGGAAAGATCGTATCAATATGTCCACCTTAGTCATTTTAGGGTTTATCATTACATTATTGCTTTTTGCTGAAATCACCATGGGCGTTGTCCAATTACTTTTTGACCCAATTATTGGCCCAGCTTTTCTGTTAATTTTAATAGGATTTTTAGTTCCGACTCACTTAATGATGGCCAAAGTACATGCCAAATTTATTATTAACAACCTAAAAAACCGACAAAAAGAACTTAATTTAACTGAAAACCTATCAGGCTTATTTGAACAAAGCCTTACTTTCTGGCGCATAATTCTGCCGATTAATGACCCCGTTGGTAAAAATAAAAAAACACAAAAACGAATTAGCGCACTTATAGAAAAATCCAAGGATATGGTTCAAGCTTTAAACGATCAATTCAGCCACTATAGCCAGGATGCGCCCTATAGCAACCAACAAGACCCAACATACCCAACTGAAAACCAATAATCATACCGGATTCGCAATTATGAATATATTTAAATTATATTTGCCACTCTGCTGGTTAAAAGTCAACCCTGTTGACTTACCAAGTTCAGTTAAGTTTCTTAAACAAAATCTTTGGTTCTATTTTATTGTTGAGCTATTTATACAGGCCAACATGATTGATCCTACCGAAGCGTTTATTGAAGTTATTATAGAAACCTCTTTAACACTTTGCTTTGTTGGCTTAATCTTATTTCTTAATAAAAACACACATCTTTACATACGAATAATCACTGCCGTACTGTTTTGTGAAAATGTTATCGCTTTATTTGGTGTTCCCGTCGTTATATGGCTTACCATAAGTGAGAATTTACTCAGCTACTACCTTATGGGGTTACTGGTTCTATGGGATTTTGTTCTTATCACCTTCATAATCAAAAAAGTACTCTCGATTAACACAGCCGCCAGCCTAACCATCTCTTTTTTCTACTTTATGATGACCTATGCCGGTGCATACGGGGTAACCTTACTACTATTTTAAAAACCATAAATGATGCAATATAGCCACAACATTTACGAGTGTAGCAGCTCTTTATCACCAAATGACTGCTTGAGCACATGAACAAGACTCTGCATTATTAGCCTTTGTTTCTCGTACCACGGGTTCATACCGCTATCATCGACATTACCCGTTCCCCCAAAAGCCCACATCAACAACCGACGTTAAAATAGAGCGTTTACGCGTGATTTTAGGTTTCAACTCAACCTTGTCCATCTCATGATCAATTTCCTCAGATGAATACAGCTGAATTATTATCACGATTATTTTAAAACAAAGGAAATTTACGTGTATTGTGTCAAAACAGCTCTAACCATTGAAGACACAATTAAAAAGTCTCGCTTTATAGGCATTATTATCCCCTGCCAATCAGAGAATGAAGCCTTGCAACATCTCAATCAACTTCATCTAGAATACCCAAGCGCATCACATATTGTTTTTGCCTACAGAATCCTAACGGCTAAAGGTATCGTTATGAAATTTCATGATGCAGGGGAACCTAGTGGCACAGCCGGAAAACCCGTATTCCAACACCTAGAAGGCAAAGACCTTATTAATATTCTTTGCGTTGTAGTACGTTATTTTGGCGGCGTAAAACTGGGTGCAGGTGGCTTAACGCGTGCTTATAGCAACACGGCAAAAAAAGCCATTGAAAACAGTACAATTACTGAATACATTGAATATGCAGAAGTAAGACAAGAAATTGACTATAAACAACTGCAAAATATTGAATATCAGTTAGAAAAACTGAATGGAGTCATCATTAAGCAAGACTTCTCAGATAAAATCAGTTTACTGATTAGAATCCCTGAAAATAATCTGTCTGATTTGAAGCTAATTTTTGAAAAAATTAATCGTGGATTTTAGCAAGGAACTTACACAGAAGGCAGCACTGCAATACATGCGTTTATAGTTTATTTAATCAGAAGCATTACACAGAGAAGGTACAGAGATTACCAAGTTTCTTTTCTCGGTGTCCTCTGTGCCCCCCCCAAAATTTTCTGTGTTAAAAATTAAGATAGACTTCGCGCGGTTAAGCAAGCTATCAACCTTCAGTTCACAGAAATAGCCCTAAAACAAACGAACCAACTCAAGCGCCAGCATAACAGCATCTTCTCTACGACCGTTCTCAGCAGGATAATAACCTTTACGCACGCCGATTTCGTTAAAACCTCTTTTCTCATAAAGCGCAACAGCGGCTGTATTAGATGGCCTAACTTCCAAGAAAATAGTTTCTGCTTTTTTTCTTGCAAGCTCAATCATATTTTCTAAAAGTTTGCTACCTACCCCTTGCCCCTGAACCGCTGGATCGACGCAAATATTCATAATATGTGCTTCACCAATATTAATTGAAACAATGCTGTATCCAACAATGACATCAAGCTCTTCACAAACCCAACAACTATAATTCATAGACTTTAAGCAATCCTTAAAGATGCCTTCACTCCATGGAAAATTATAATTTTTACCTTCAATTTCTAACACTGCAGGCAAATCATCAAGTCTCATTTTCCTTAAACGCATTAAATCCTTCCTAGATACGGAATCAGGGAAAACTTTAGCATAAAACTCTTTATCTGCATCATAGAGAACTACATCTTTAACTTTATCAACAAACTTCCATATATTCATTCTAATTCCTGATTTGTTTCATTGCTAACTGTAAATCCTGCCAGGCTTTGCTTTTCTCACTCACAGACCTTAATAAATAAGCGGGATGATATACAACTACCACAGGAATACCATTCAACTGATGAACCTTACCCCTAAGTCCAGATAATGGCTCTTTACTCCCGAGTAATGTTTGTGCAGCCATACGCCCCACAGCAAGAATGAGTTTAGGTTTGACCAAGGCAATCTGACGCTGTAAAAAATCATTACAGCTATTTACTTCTTCAGTCCTTGCCTGTCTGTTATCGACCGGTTTACATTTTATAACATTAGTGATAAAGACCGACTCTCTTTGCAAGCCAATAGCCCGAATCATTTCCGTTAATAACACCCCTGAGGCACCAACAAACGGCTTACCTTCAACATCTTCCCTTTCTCCAGGCTCGTCACCCACCAACATCCAATCAGCGTTAACGTTACCTGCCCCAAAAACTGTTTGTGTCCGCGTCTTGCACAGCTCACACTTTTGACATTCAGCGACTTCTTGTTGTAAAGCAGACCAATTATCAGTGACTAGCTCGACATTATTTTCAGCCGGCTCACTGGCATTAAACTTGGCATCATTAACAGGAAGAGATGCTTCATCAGACTTACAATCTCTGGAAACCCAAACATCAATTCCCATCGCCTGTAAATATTGTAATCGAGTTGCGTTATCCATTAAAAATACACTTCTTCTTATTAATACTCGTGTAAGAACATCCGCCCTCAATACGATTAACAATAGGTAGATTCACTAAAACTATAGCGCTAAAGCACACTCTTTAAATCACTCCAAGGACAGATAATCCCACAATTAAACATCCCCTTTTTGTGGATGTTTGCGCTGTTCAGGTGTCTGCAATTTGCTTACAGCATTAATATAAGCCTTAGCTGATGCAATCACGATGTCTGTATCAGCCCCTTGCCCATTAACAATCCGACCAGCTTTTTCCAATCGAACGGTTACTTCACCTTGAGCATCAGTGCCATTGCTAATGCTATTGACTGAATACAATTCTAACGTTGCATTTGACTTAACTAGACTTTCAATTGCCTTTAAGCTCGCATCAACAGCACCACTTCCTTCTGAAATCCCAGTCAGCTCCTGATCATGAACTCGTAATGTTACGGTAGCACTCGGAACCTCACCTGTTTCGGAACACACTTTTAAAGCAATTAATTTAATATGTTCTTCATCAGACTCAAAACTGACTTCAGAAATTAATGCTTGCAAGTCTTCATCAAAAATTTCATGTTTTTTATCTGCTAATTGTTTAAAGCGATAAAAAGCATCATTTAATTCTTCTTCACCTTTAAAATTATGACCCAACTCTGTCATACGACTTTTAAATGCATTGCGTCCAGAATGCTTTCCCAACACCATTCTATTGGCAGACCAACCAACATCTTCAGCTTTCATGATTTCATAAGTTTCCGGATTTTTTAATACACCATCCTGATGTATGCCTGATTCATGAGCAAAAGCATTAGCCCCCACAATCGCTTTATTAGGCTGTACCGGAAAACCAGTAATTGATGAGACTAATTTAGAACAAGTTAGAATTTCTCTGGTATCCAAGCCTGTTGAACACGGAAAAAAATCTTGCCGGGTGCGTATCGCCATCACCACTTCTTCTAATGAAGCATTACCTGCACGCTCACCTAAGCCATTAATAGTACATTCAACCTGTCGCGCACCATTCATCACTGCTGATAAAGAGTTAGCAACAGCCAAACCTAGATCATTATGGCAATGCACTGAGAAAATTGCTTTATCCGAATTCGGAATGCGCTCAATCAAATTAGCGATTGTTGCACCAAATTGTTGTGGCACACTATATCCTACAGTATCGGGAATATTTAGAGTAGTCGCTCCAGCATCAATAACTGCTTCTAAAATTCGACATAAAAAGTCTTCATCAGAACGTCCAGCATCTTCCGGTGAAAACTCGACATTATCGGTGTATTGACGAGCCCGCTTAACGGCTCTTACAGCATATTCAATAACCTGCTCAGGCTCCATCTTCAATTTCATTTGCATATGAATTGGAGAGGTCGCAATAAAGGTATGAATTCGTGAACTATTAGCACCTTTAAGTGCTTCTCCAGCTCTATCTATATCTTTATCAAGCGCACGGGAAAGCCCACAAACAGTACTGTCTTTAACCGCATTTGCAACGGCCTGAACCGCTTCAAAATCACCATTACTCGCCGCAGGAAAGCCGGCTTCGATGATATCCACTTTCATTCGTTCGAGTGCCTTAGCAATCCTGACTTTTTCATCGCGTGTCATCGATGCGCCAGGGCTTTGCTCGCCGTCACGTAGAGTGGTATCAAATATAATTAATTTGTCTTTCATGAGAACTCCGTTCATGAAACATGATCAACATAAATGTTGATAGTAAAAAAAAGAAGAGGATATTTTAGATTTAGAAATTATATGCCACTAGGGCAGACGTCCTAAGAACTGACTAAGGAGGGAGAATAAACCGACATACACAAAAGATCCACCAGAGACTGGTTTATACATTACCTGCTGTGCTTTATTAAATCGAGTATTCATAACTTTTTACTATACTGTAATCTTATAACTGACTCAAGTAGTGTTTAAGGATCACCTTAAACACTACTAGTCATTGGTATAGCGAACTAAAGCCCACTATACCAAATTTAAACACTCTAAACCTTTCGGTTTCTTCGTCTTTTTTTAAGCATTAATAAGGTAATAACAGGTCCTGATATCGCATACCCTACAGCCAGTAAAAACAACATACTTTGTGCCTGAGCCATAACAAAACCAATACCTAGCATGGCAACAATGGCGACAACAAAAGGCACCCTGCCTTTGAAGTCAATTTCCTTAAAACTGGAATAACGAAAATTACTTACCATCAGCAAGCCGGTACTGATAGTCATAATTAATGCCACATATTTTATTGTCTCAACGTCGTAGCCATACTCAAGACTAATCCACAAACCACCCGCTAAGATTGCCGCAGCAGCCGGACTAGGCAACCCTTGAAAGTAACGTTTATCTGCCACTTCCACTTGTGTGTTAAATCGAGCCAATCTTAATGCACCACCTGCGGTGTGAACAAACGCGGCAAACAAACCCAGTTTACCCAAGCTTTCAAATGCCCATAAATACATCACCAATCCTGGTGCAACACCAAATGAAACCATGTCAGACAAACTATCATATTGCACCCCAAATTCACTCTGAGTGTTGGTCATTCTGGCAACACGCCCATCTAAACCATCTAAAATCATGGCCACAAATATAGCAATCGCTGCAGTTTCAAATCGTCCGTTAATTGCAGATGTAATAGAATAAAAACCAGCGAACATTGCCCCTGTGGTAAACAAATTAGGCAACAAATAAATTCCGCGATGACGAACTGGTGGTTTTTTTTGAGTCATAATAGATAATAAATTAGGTAGGTTTTGTATATTTGTCATTATTGATATAACAAATTAATGCAACCAAAGCCCTCTCAATAGAGAGAGTGGGAAATAAAAAGCATGCAATTCACAACATCTCTTTTAACAATTTAATTAATAAGAGAACATGATGATGAAGAGAATTATTCTAACTTCTCCTAGGCAATTGCTCCTGCATCCATGCAGCGTTACCCAACCCTCTCAGCAATAGCCCCATGCATTGCTCTACTTACCTACATCCATTTAGGTATCCAGAAGGAAAGGACTCAAGAGCAGCAACTCTATTAATACAATAGTCATTTATGAACTACTAGTGACTTGTCTCTAATTTTTTACCTTTAGTTTGACCTAATTCAGCCAAAGTATCAGTAAACCAAGCGGTATCGATATCAAAAGGTTTTCCACCTTTAATACGAGGAAACTCAATCGCACGTAAAACAAAATCTTGATCATCATCATGACCAATTACACCCGCCTCACCTCGTAATGCGCATTCAACAGCCAAATCAGCACACGATTTTATCAAACGAATATCTTCTGCATTTGCTGCTGATGCACGAGCAAAATAACCTGATTTTTGAATCAAAGTTTTTTCTGCACCAATCATTTCAGCAAATTGCTCACCAAACCAAGCGCCAGGGTTTACTGCATCTAACTTAACATGACCAAATGCATCTCTAGGTACGTCTTGGCCTTTCGCTTCCATTTCAGCAACAATCGTTTCTACACCTGCGCCTTCAGAAACAAAAATGTTTACACAATCAACTTCATCCATAATACCACGTAAGCGTTTTGCTTCTGCCGCGATATCAAAACCCATTTCAGGAATAAAGATACCGTGTACCTCGTATGAATCGCGACTTAAACCTAATTCTGGCAACCATTCACAGTTATCAAGAATTTTACGGTATTCAGTCGCTGTTGCTGCGGTCAACCAACCACAACTACGCCCCATAACTTCATGTACGATTAGCATACGTGGATTTGAGTTATTCTCAGCCACTACATTTTTAAAGTAATTCGCACCCTGCTCTGCTGCAGTCCAGGCACCTAATGATTGCTTAATAGGGAAAACATCATTATCGACTGTTTTAGGCAAACCAATAACAGTTAAACCATAATCATTTTCTGCCAAAAAAGCTGCCAGGTCAGCAGCTGCTGTATTAGTATCATCACCACCGATTGTGTGAAGTACGTCTACACTATCTTTAATCAATTGATCAGCCGCCACTTTTTGAGGGTCTTCACCTTCTTGTACCAAGCCACGTTTCACACAGTCAGCAATATTAGTTAATTTAACACGACTGTTACCAATAACTGATCCACCAAACTTCTGTAACAAACCTGCTTTTTCACGCATTTCTGCGTCAACTTTGTAAGAATCACCTAACAATAAGCCTTTATAGCCACTGCGATAACAAATAATTTCTATGCTCGGGTCAATTTCGTTATAGCGTTCGATAAGGCTACCAATCGCTGAATTTAAACATGGCGCCAATCCGCCCGCTGTTAGAAGTGCTACTTTTTTTGGCTTACTCATAAGAATATAGATTATTAATATTAAAGAAATATGTAGGTTGGATGAGCGATAGCGTAATCCGACATAATAACCTAAGATTTTTGCCGGATTACGCTATCGCTCATCCAACCTACGTAATAAAGATGAATATAACATTTAGTATGATCAGTTAAAACAAAAAAAGCCCACCGTAAGATGAGCTTTTTCTATCAAACCAGACTAAACTTAGTTTTTAGCTTTATCAACAATTTGGTTAGCTTTGATCCACGGCATCATTCCACGCAATTTTTCACCTACAACTTCAATAGGATGCTCTGCATTCAAACGACGCTTAGCAGTCATTTCAGGATAATTAGTCATGCCTTCAAGGATGAATTTTTTAGCATATTCACCGTTTTGAATGTTTTCTAAAGCTTCTTGCATTGCATAACGACTTTCTTCGTTAATCACTTTAGGGCCAGTAACATACTCACCGTATTCTGCATTGTTAGAGATAGAGTAATTCATGTTTGCGATACCGCCTTCAAACATTAAATCCTCAATCAATTTCAATTCGTGCAAACACTCAAAATATGCCACTTCACGCTCGTATCCAGCGTCTACTAATGTTTCGAAGCCCATTTTAACTAGCTCTACCGCACCACCACATAAAACAGCTTGTTCACCGAACAAGTCAGTTTCTGTTTCATCACGGAAAGTTGTTTCAATAACACCTGAACGACCACCACCAATAGCAGAGGCATAAGCCAAACAAATTGATTTTGCTGTGCCTGATGGATCTTGGTGTATAGCAATTAAATCGGGAACACCACCACCACGTGTAAACTCAGAACGTACTGTATGTCCTGGTGCTTTAGGTGCAATCATGATGACATCTAAATCAGCGCGAGGTGTTACTTGATTGTAAAGAATAGCAAAACCATGTGCGAACGCTAGAGCAGCACCTTGTTTGATGTTTGGTTCAATTTCATTTTTATATAACTGAGATTGAAACTCATCGGGTGTCAATATCATAACAACGTCAGCTTCTGCAACGGCTGCAGCAACGTCTTTAACAGCTAAACCACACGCTTCAGCTTTTGCAATTGAAGAAGATCCAGCACGTAAACCAACGACAACGTCAACGCCAGAATCTTTTAAGTTGTTAGCATGGGCATGGCCTTGTGAACCGTAACCAATAATCGCTACTTTTTTACCTTTGATAATCGAAAGGTCAGCGTCTTTATCGTAATAAACTTGCATGAATTTTCCTGTTTTCTTTTAAAATTAACTCAATATAACCAGTTATTATATCGTTTTTCTTTATTTCTATAAATTTATTTTAACAACAGCTCTTTTCTTTTGAGCTTACCTTACACCTTTAGTCTTGAGCCTGCTCTTGTTATAAATGCAAACCTTTCTCGCCTCTGGACATCCCCATAGGGCCAGACCGCACAACCTCAATCACGGTTTCCACATCTAGAGAAGCAACAAAAGCATCCAGCTTATCTGAAGGACCTGTCATTTCAATAACATAGCTACTTAAAGTAACATCAATGATTTTTCCACGAAAAATATCTGCTAAACGCGCCACTTGCTCGCGTGTCTCATCATTGGTTTTAACTTTGACAAGCAACAACTCACGTTCAACATGAATTGCTTCTGCCAAATCAATCAGTTTTACCACATCAATCAATTTGTTTAATTGCTTGGTGATTTGTTCAATAACATCATCACTGCCATGCGTTACCACTGTCATTCTAGACAGCGTCTGATCTTCTGTTGGAGCAACAGTTAATGACTCAATATTATACCCACGCGCAGAAAACAACCCTGCAACACGAGACAGTGCCCCAGCCTCATTTTCTATAAGGATAGAAATAATATGTCTCATTATGCCAACTCCCTGTCAATTGGTGTTCCTGGTGCAACTCTCAATTTCATTTCATTATGTGCTTTACCCGCTTCAATCATAGGATAAACATTCTCAGTCCGGTCGGTCATAATATCCATAAATACCAACCTATCTTTCATCGCAAATGCTTCTTCCAGCGCAGGCCTGACATCTTGTGGCTTATCAATACGCATACCCACATGTCCGTACGCTTCAGCCAGCTTAACAAAATCAGGTATGGTTTCCATATATGATTGTGAGTATCGACTTCCGTAAGAAAACTCCTGCCACTGACGAACCATTCCCATATACTGATTATTTAAATTAATAACCTTAACAGGTGTTCGGTACTGCGTTGCAGTCGCTAATTCTTGAATACACATTTGAATACTTGCTTCACCTGTGACACAAGCCACATCTGCCTCAGGATGCGCTAATTTAACACCTATAGCAGCAGGCAAACCAAACCCCATAGTGCCTAAACCGCCTGAATTAATCCAACGACGCGGCTTATCAAAATGATAATACTGAGAAGCAAACATCTGATGCTGCCCCACATCTGAAGTAACGTAAGCATCGCCTTTAGTCACCTGATAGAGCTGTTCAATCACATATTGAGGTTTAATCACAAGACTATTACGATCGTACTCAAGACACTGCACTTCACGCCATTTATTAACCTGGCTCCACCACGCATCCAATGCTTTAGCATCATTTTTAATATCACTGGCTTTAATTAGCGTGATCATCTCTCTTAATACAGCAGTTACCTGACCAACAATAGGCACATCAACTTTAACTGTCTTAGAGATAGACGAAGGATCAATATCAATATGAATGATTTTTGCGTACGGACAAAACTCTTCTAACTTACCAGTCACCCGATCATCAAATCGCGCGCCTATAGCAATAATTACATCACTTTCATGCATTGCCATGTTAGCTTCATAAGTACCATGCATACCCAACATACCAACAAACTGTTTATCAGTTGCAGGGTAGCCACCTAACCCCATTAAGGTGTTAGTCACAGGAAAATCTAAAAGCTGTGAAAACTCAATTAACTCAGCACTACCTTCACCCAAGACTACTCCACCACCAGCATAGATCATCGGGCGCTGCGCTCTCAACAATAAATCTACGGCTTTTTTGATTTGACCTGTATGCCCCTTAACCACTGGGTTATAAGAACGCATTGAAATATCTTTAGGATAAACGTAAGGTATTTTAATTGAAGGATCAGTAATATCTTTAGGGATATCAACCACAACTGGCCCAGGACGACCTGTTGTCGCCACATAAAACGCCTTCTTCATGGTTTCAGCAAGATCATTCAAATCTTTAACCAAAAAGTTATGCTTAACACACGGACGGGTAATCCCCACCATGTCCACTTCCTGAAAAGCATCACTACCAATCACTGGTGTGCCAACTTGGCCTGAAATAATAACCATAGGTATAGAATCAAGATGCGCAGTCGCAATACCTGTCACAGCATTGGTTGCACCAGGACCGGAAGTAACCAAAACAACACCTGGTTTACCCGTGGAACGCGCATAAGCATCAGCCGAGTGCACTGCTGCTTGCTCATGTCTGACCAATATATGTTTGACTTTATCTTGATGGAAAATTGCATCATAAAGATGCAAGACTGCCCCACCCGGATAACCAAACAAAAATTCTACGCCTTCGTCTTCAAGACACTGGACTACTATCTCACCGCCACTGAGTTCCACACTAATACCTCAAAAAAACACTGAATATCAAGAACGAAAACAATTATCTCGCCCTACATGCTACGATTCATTCAAAGAATCATTTGTACCCCGCACCGCTAAGAGCGCGAAATGTATAACCCACCATTTTACTAGGTTCTAAAGTAAAATTATACTTTTATCAAAAAATCTTACAAGACACTCACACCATGTCAATATCAGCAGCAGAAAAATTACGTCAACTATTGAATCGCCCAGGACTACTTGCAATGCCCGGTTGTCATGATGCCATATCAGCAAAACTCTGTGAACAAGCCGGTTTTGAAACAGCATTTATGAGTGGCTTTGCAGTCTCAGCCAGTAGCCTGGGACAACCTGATACAGGCTTAATTTCCTATGCGGAAATGCAAAACCAAGGACAAAACATCTGTAATGCCGTTTCTATCCCCATTTGGGGCGATGGTGACACCGGATTTGGCAACGCTATAAACATTAAACGTACCGTACAAGGCTATGCCCAAGCAGGCTTTGCTTGCATCATGATTGAAGATCAACTAGCCCCCAAACGTTGCGGCCATACCAAAGGTAAAACCATTGTCAGCCGAGATGAAGCCGCCATGCGAATTCAAGCCGCCGTTGACGCACGTAACGAGGGAGCAGATATCTTAATCATGGCAAGAACCGATGCCAGAGCCACAGACAGCCTTGAAGAAGCGATAGTCCGCACCCAACTATTTCATGAAATAGGCGCAGACATCAACTTTTTAGAAGCTCCCGAAAGTATTGAAGAAATGCAACAATACTGCGCACAAGTTGATGGCTATAAAGTAGCCAACTTAATAGAGCACGGCAAAACCCCTGTTTTACCTCACGACCAACTAGAAGCTATGGGATACAAAATAGCTGTCTATCCACTAACTTTATTAAATGTATCCATTCAAGCCATGCAAAAGTCATTAGCCGCATTAAAAAACGGAGAAACAACAGAGGTTATGGATTTTAAACAATTAACCAAAGCCGTTGGTTTTGAAGAGTATTACGCAGAAGAACAAAAATATCGCCTGTAGAAGCGCAGGCCCTCCTACACAACCAACTCCACTTCATAGCCTGCGAATTTACGGATATTAATAACACCTGTATCAAATAATAAATACTGCCCTTTTATCCCCTGCAACACACCTGATACTTCGGGTGTTTTATCAAAATTAAAAGATTTAACTTTTAAAGGGTATGTCTGCACCGGAAATTCAATATCCACTACCGAGGCATCAGGCAACAATTCAATAGCATCATCACCAAAACGCTGTACAACTTCTGCTATTTCAGATTCACACTCACTCAACAACTCATCTCGTTTTGCCTTTAAATCAACTGGCTCAACCAGATTTTTCAACAGCCGCTGCCAACTGGTTTTGTCACTCACATGCTGACCAATCGCCACCTCTACCAACCCAGAAATAAAGCGTGACTTAACTTTCATAATAGGTAAGGCCTGAATAGCGCCCTGATCTATCCAGCGCGTAGGCACTTGTGTGCCTCGGGTAATCCCCACTTTAATACCTGAAGAATTTGCCAAGTACACATAATGAGACTGAAAACAAAATTCTTCGCCCCATTTAGGCTCCCTACAAGTTCC
>WTAG01000587.1 GCA_013139755.1 Methylomarinum sp.
AGAGTTGAGCATTTATCACCCTGAAACAAATGCACTATTGCACCAAGTTGCGACATCAATTAATAATATGGCTGTCAGTGATCATCTGATTGTTTCCTTTGGTGAGTGGATACCTACGTCAGAAGGCGATCTGCTAATCAGCATTCTAGCCCAGCAGCCCACTTTACAGGGGCAAGTAGACGGTCAATTGTATGTGGGTGACAAAGCAACGGGTACTTTCACCGTTGATAAAACAGTTGTTCCAGAAGGCAGTCAAACGGTTCAAGCCAAAATAATTCTTGAAGGGGTAGATACTGCTCGAGGCACACTGATTGATCCATTATTCTTTGCTGTCCAACAAGCAGTAACGACTGGGAGTGATTTTACTGCCAAAGAAGCTTTAAATTGGCAGAAACGTAATCGATGCATGGGCTGTCATATTCAAACACAAAGTCTAGTTGGTGTCGCTTCAGCCTATCAAAAAGGTTTAGGTGATAAATTGGCGGCTAATACCATGTACAACACAGTGGCCAGTAGCCAACAAGAAGATGGAGGGCTTAGGGCAAATCATCCGCAACACACTAAAACCCAAACGGCACTGGGATTATGGGCATTAACTGCGTGGGATGATCTTAATGCTTCATTTAGAACTCTGCATAAGGCGGCCAAACATATGTATGACCGTCGCTCACAATCAGGTAATCAGACTTGGTGGAGACCTGATCATGCTTCTGGCTGGTGGCGATCTAATGAATCTCATACGGCGTTGACAGTTAAAGGCTATGTTAAATTAATCAAGGCCTCTGAGCAGATAGATTTGACTGCTATTTCAGATTATTCGCTTCAAAGCCTTGGTAGCTTAAAGGCTGGATCCAGCAATCGTCCTCTGGATATAGAAGCTGGCCCTGATGGGACTCTCTTCAGTATTAAACGAAATGGGGAAATTGTTCAAATTGATCCTGTGAGCGGTAGTATCCAAGTTATTGGTCAATCAGGTCATAATAGTTTTGGCCTAGCGATTGATCAAGACGGAACGCAATATATTGTCGGCGATAATGGTCGACTTTCACGACGTAATTTAGATGGTTCTATTGATATTTTACTTTCTGGAGGAGGCACCTTTACTGATATAGAATTTGGTGTTGATGGTTGGCTTTATATTATAGACTACACCAACCATCAACTACTCCGCTTAACTGACCCAGATAGCGGTGTCGTACAGGTAGTTGCTAAAAATGGTCTGCTTAACAAACCTTATGGGTTAGCCTTTGATTCAGCAGGTAATGCAATTATCGCTAATTATGGTGGCTGGAATATTATCAAGGTAACCATGGATGGCACCTCATCTGTGTTTGCAGATGGTCTGGCTTACCGGCCCATTTGGATTGCCTCTGATCATCAAGGCGGCTTTTACTATAGTTCGTTGAGTTATAGTAATTCGCGTCAAACAACGCCGTCAGGCATTAATTATTTAAGTAAAGAAGGTGTAATTGAACGTTTACGTAGTGGCAATAGCTTGCGAGGAATAGCCGTATTGAATGAACAGGTGTTCGTGACAAGTTATAACGGCAATCATTTGTATGAGGTTGTTTCTACACCTATCAATACGACATTGTTAGCCAATTACAGTACTGAGGTTACTCGATCTGCAAACTATTTCCTGGCTCGTTACAAGGATAATAGCAGTAATAATATCACTCAAGCTATGCGTTTGAGTGGATTAGCTGAAGCAAGGCAAGTGATAAGCGACGAAACATTATTGGCTCAAGTCAATTCGGCTATTACATTTATCGAGCAAGTCTTAAGGACTCGTCAGCGTGCAGATGGAGGTTGGGGGCGTTATACCAGTTATGGCAGTGATGCAATGGTGACTGCACTGGTTGGATTAGCCCTGGATTATACCAACCCGTCAGCTGATGACCCGGTCGTTCGAAATACTATTCAATACTTGTTATCTAACCAGTTGAGTGATCATTCATGGAGGAGTAATAACAATATTCTCTCAACTCGTTTAGCTGCTACCAGTCTGGTGGTAGCCTATTTACCAGTAGCTTTGGAACGACTTGGTGGAATAGATGTTGATCTTCATCTGACGATGCCTGATAACAACGGTTTATTACAATCCTCAATTTTGCCTACGTCACAAACACTAACTGATAATAATTCACGCCATTATTTATGGCAATTACTGGGAGTCACATCAAATACTCGGGAATTATTATTAGATTTAAATTTACTGAATATGCAGTTAGGTGAAAACCGGCCTGTTGTAAATGAAGCTTATATTGAATTCAAAAATTCATTTAATAATGAATTATTACGGATTGATTTATCTGTACCAACTGTACGAGCAGCCAGTGACCTTAGGTTGCAACTTGAAACGGATAAACAAACTTATCAAGCCTATGAATCGGTAGGGATTAATTTAGCAGTGGATAACACGGGACCGACAGTAGCTGAAGGCTATATTGAGTTGAAAATCCGTGCGGTTGGTGCAACTGAAACACTGGATCTATTGGAGCCTCTTACTGTCTCTGCAATAGCCTCAGGACAGCAGCAAGACTTAATTAGTCACTGGATGACACAAGCCACCTTAGCAGGCGATTATGAAGTTTACGCCCAACTGTTTGACACACAAAATCGCTTATTAGATCAGCAAATAATCCCCTTTAAAATAGTACATGGTGATAGCCCAGTTATAGATGGACATGTTGTTACAGATAAGCCCCTATATCAAGCCTGGGATCAAGTCATCATTGAAGGGCGTATTGAAAATACCAGTGCCAATGTGATCCAACCCCCAACACATTATGAGTTAACGGTGACTGATCCTAATGGTACTCTGGTTTATACTCAAGCAGGCGAGGTTAATGAGCTGGTCGCTGGTGCCTTGCAAGACCGCAATTTTACATTTGTTCTCCACTGATGCTGTTGCAGGTCAGTACGCTGTTACCTGGTTAATTCAGGATGCCTTTAGCCGTGATTTACTCGCCACCAAGATAACCTCGTTTACGGTAGAAAGACAAGTCCTGCAAGCGCTAAACGGGAAGGTTACTGCCACCCCGGTACAAGTGTTTCAAGGTGATCCGGTACAATGCAGTGAACAAATGACTAACCTGGCAGCCAGCAAGATAGCCGGTGTATTGCTCAGCAGTCAACTGATTTCCGTTGAAACGGGCGTAGTGATTCAGGAAACATCCCGAATCGTTGACTTTTTACCCAGTTCTAGCGTCAATGAGCAACGTGAGATTGTTACTCAGGAGTTGTCAGTTGCTGAATATGCCTGTGTACTAACAGCGGAAATAGCAGGGCACACAAAGCAATTGGGCGCAGCAATATTTGCCGTATTAGAACCCCCAATCAACATTCAAGGCCAACTAAGTGCTGGCGATAAAGGCCGAGTACTGGTCTTGTTAGATGATACACCTAAGCAGTGTGATGGGTTTTCTGAGATCAGTTTAGAAGCGACTTTATCGACACCATTAACGACCAATACTACAGTCACAGCAACGCTATATGATGAAACGGGTGCTTTGATTGATCAGGAAACCGGTCTGATGGATGATCGTATGATTGACCAACAAACAGGTAATGGAAGTATAAATCTAATCATGGATGATATTGCACCGACTCATATTGCAGTCACTGTAAATGCCTTGATTCAGTTGGGTGATGGATATCAACTGGTAATTGAAACAATAGAGGGAGGCATCACAGAGACTTTCGATAGTGGCCTGATTGCTACTAATTGCACTCAAGATCTAGTCATTGGTGAAGTTTATGGTCAAACTCGCTTGACTGATATCATAGCCTTACCTGCTGCGGATGATCCATTGGGAATTAACCATATACCAGACCTTACAACCCAACGAAACAAACTCGTCAGTATTTTAACTAATGCCAATTGGTCATATAACATCACCACTAATGCAGACGATTTTACCCGTGAACTCAGAACGGGAGGCTACGTAAATTACCTGTTGTTATCTGAACAGGTAAAACTCGAAGAAAGTGTACAAAAAGAACTACGGGAAGCCATTTTTCGTGGTGAAGGATTAATCGAAGCGGGTAGTCATGATCAACGACAAGGTCGAATTGATGCTGCATTAGGTGTTAAATTTCAAGGTAAGCATGCCAATATGCAAGGTTTTAGCTTGGTTAACAGTCTGGTGACACCAGCAGGTGATGCAGATTTTCAGCTTACCGATAGAAGCTTAAAAGCAACAACAAATGGGGCTAGTCTATTAGGTACTTTTGTAGAGCAAGGTACTGTAACAACAGAAACAGCAATGACCCATTATAGCTATGGGCAAGGGCAAAGTATCTATATCGGATTTGATTTGGCAGCTGAAACAGCACTGACCAATGCAGATCCACTATTAGAGTCCCTATTATTAGATGCCTTAACTTACGTTCATCCAGAGACACTTTCAGCGGTCGCGCAAGGGACTTATCCTGTTCGTATCACTTTGGACAATCTGGGTATAGCCACGCCAGGGCAAGTCACCATGATGTTACCGGAAGGTATCAGCGTACTGGATTCAGGAGACGCCGCTATAAATGGTCAAAATTTAATCTGGCCATTTAATCTACTCGAACCCGACCAGATAACATTTGATGCCTGGCTAAAATTACCAGAGCAGCCCGTGTTAATCAGCGCTTTAATTCAAAGTGGTAGTGCACCGGATTGGATAGATCAAGGCACATTATCGCTTGATGTCAACCCGAAAACATTAGTGACGGTTGATACGGTACAAGCAACTGCCGCAGCCATCACAGACCAGACCTATAAACAAGCACAAAAATACCTGGGCTGGGCGCAACAAGACAGTGCGGCTGGGCGTTGGAAAGATGCCTTATCCGCTTTACTCAGAGCCTCTGATGCACTGATTGCAATCGGTACTGCAGAAAGCGAAGCCTTACGAGTAGACGTTGCCAAAGCAATACGCACCGTTGCCATCAACCTAAATTAATACCACAGCATACTTATGACAACTATGACTATGAACAGCTCTTTTATCAGCGTTATGCGCGGAACCTCACGCTTCATGCGCAGCATCTCAGCCACGGTCATGATCACCTTTACCATGTTGATCCTAACCCCAGCCGTGATGGCAGCCAAGACAGAACTCAATAAAGCCCCTCAAGCCACTGTTAACAAAGTTAGCAGCGCAGAGACTCAACTGTCTAAAACACTACAAAACATAGAAAAACGACTACAGAAAATAACAGAAAAGATAGAGCAACATCAGGATGCACACGCTGATATTCAGCAACTGAAAGGCTTAACGCAACAGCTTAATAATCTGGATAAAAAAGTCCTCGCTAACTTCGAACAGATAGAAACCGAACTACTAGACCGACAACTGCCACCAGTGATTCTAGAACGTCATCAACACACCGTAGAGCGTTACCGTGCAGAAATCAGCCAGCTGTTGGAAGAACTGGAAGACATCGAAACAGCCAGCAACGACAGTGATCGACAAAGCCAAGCGCAACAGGCTATTACACACTTAAAATCCAAGCGTAATAAACGCTCACAACAACCGTTTGACCCGAATCAACTGCCCAACAGTAGTTTAAAAGCCAACCCGGACAACAAACCCAAACAAACAGAAAAAGACTTTATTCAAGCTGGGCTACACAATACGCCGTATACGCAATTAGCCGCCTTAGGCGATTTTACCTTCGACAAACTGACAGGGGCAAACAATCCCGCCTATTTAGCCGAAACAGATGAGATCACCCTGACTCAAGCGATAAAAGACCAAGCCACCGAACTCAATCACGATCCCGTCAAAATCTACCATTGGGTCAGAAACAACATAGAATGGCAACCCACCTGGGGAGCTATTCAGAATGCTGAATTAACATTATCAGCAAAGCGTGGCAACGCCATGGATATAGGCAGTTTAACCATAGCCTTGCTCAGAGCCTCAAAAATCCCTGCCCGTTATGTACACGGCAGCATAGACGTACCCGCAGAACAATTTAAAAACTGGGCTGGTGGTTTTGATAATGTGACAGCAGCAGGTAACTTCGCCTCATCGGGTGGCATCCCCATTACCTCAATCGTCAGCGGTGGACAGATCAGTAAAATTCGCCTGGAACACATCTGGGTAGAAGCCGCTATAGATTACTTTCCTTCACGTGGTGCAAAAAACAAGGATGCTGACAGCTGGGTTGATCTAGACCCTAGCTACAAGCAGTATGAATATAAGAAAGGGTTAGATGTTATCCAGATCAGTGGTATAGATGCCGAACAGCTGGCACAAAGCTTTATCGACAGTGGTACAGTAAACGAAACAGAAAGCTGGGTGACAGGCTTTGATGCCACCGTACTACAAACCGCCCAGACCGAAGCGCAACAAAAATTAGAAAGCTATATCCAAAACAACATGACCAACCCCACCGTAGGCGATGTCATCGGCGGACGTAAAACCATTATCAAAGAATATCCTACACTGCCGTCCAGTTTACCCAACAAAATCAAAGTCAGTGGTAGCCGATACGATAAACTTCCTAGCGCACTACAACAAACCATCACCTGGGCCTTTAACAAAGACATACTTGGCTACCTTATAGACCCTGTTAGCTTTCCATTCGCCAAAGTCAACAACCAAAAAATAACGCTATCGTTTAAACCTGCCACAGAAGCCGATGAACAAGCATTACTATCGCTACTACCCGAAGGCGAAATAACCGACATCAGTCAACTACCGACCAGCATCCCCAGTTACTTGATTAAGGTTATTCCTGAGCTTAAACTCAACGGACAAGTCATAAAAACCGGAACCGCCATGCAACTGGGTGAAGAACTGGACTTCATCACCGCCACAAACTTTGTAGAACGAGGACAAATCCAAAGCCCCAGAACCTACAAAGTGATCGCAGGATCGTACCTGGCCGTTAATGCCTATGCAGGCAGTGTCTCCCCACAAATACTGCAACAAGCACAAAGCAGGCTGGAAAACACCAAAACCTTACTGGAAACCACCGACCAAACACAAATCAGCGCACTGACCCGACAAGAACTATTAGGCGACATGTTCCATGCAGGCGGATTAGGCTACTACGCCCAACTCACCGCACTCAGCCACATCATGGGATTACAAGCAGGCGCTCATCACACCCTGGCCGCAGGCACAGGGACTTTTGGTTATGAGCCTAATGTTGATTACTTCTTTGGTTTCCCCAGAGCCATTACACCTGGTGGTGTAGTCTTCGATATACCGCTAGTCAACATCAATGGGGCTAATGATGGCAACCAGGAAAAACAGAAACAATTTACCCTGCAAACAGGCATCCTCAGCTCAGCACTGGAACACGCCGTACCTGAGCAAATGTTTGTTAATGAGCAGAATCCTGAGAAAGCTATATCAGCGGTTAAAGCTTTACAAAAAGCCAGTGCACAAGGACAGAGGATTTATCATATTACCAAAGCTAATCAATCGACTATACTGAGTAATATTCACCATGACTCAGAGACTATGACAGAGATTAGAAATGCGCTTAATGCTGGGAAGGAAGTGATTACTCATACTGATGCTGTGCAGGTGCCTGGGTGGAGTGGGGCTGGGTATATTATTACTGATCCTGTTACTGGGGATGGGGCTTATAAGATTGCTGGTGGGGGGAATGGGGGGTTTTATGGTGGAATAGCTTTTGGTATAACTTTTTCCTCTCTCGTAGCACTGTCAGTGAGCGCAGTAATTTCAACAGGAACAGGCAATGCTGGAGCTGCTTTGGCAGTGCTTGCGCTGGTACAGATATTAGGGCCTCTGTTTCTTTCTCACAAAGAAGCCTTTGGGAACGATCCTAAAACATGGGCGTGCTGGCAAGCTGGGTTTGGAATTGCTGCTGGACTAACTCCTGCCACTTCGGCTCTTATAGTTGAAAAAGTTGGGTATGCCGCATTGGGTGTTTTGGTCGATGTTTTTAATATAGTCATTAGCGGTGGCACATCTCAAGCGGTTAGTTGTTTTGAATAAGCATTGTATATATAAAGGTTTTTGTATGGTTATAGCAACTGTAAGTGCTCACAATACGACATATTTGGTGTTTCGGCTTAATTCTCCGCAGGATATATCTATATTTATTTGCATGTTTTTGTTAACAATATTATCAACATATGAAGTTATTAAAAAAAACTAAACAATCACTCGCTAAATTAATCAATAGTAATCAATCGAGTCTGGCTCGAAAAGAAAATCAATGGGGTGTGCGGCCGAGCAAGGTCGATAATTCCAGCGGGTAATAACTGGGGTCAGAGTAAACTTAAATTACTGTGTTACGATCTCCATTTATTCACTTTAGGCGAAACAAACAAATCAAGGGGTCAGCCAGTAATACCG
>WTAG01000352.1 GCA_013139755.1 Methylomarinum sp.
GATGGTGTTGTGCCTAAGAGACCATTGAACCGTAAGGTTGACCAGTACGTTGGTTATGCTGAAAAAATGGATTTGGTGAATAGAACTGGACAAGAAGAGAGAAAACCTAGTCGCTCCGTTCAAAAGCCGGTTGCACCAGCTCAGCAGTTTAACCCTGCTGTAAGAGAAGAGATAAAACAAAAGTCTGCAGTTCCTGACCAGTTTATGCAAGAAATGCGTAATGAAATTAAATCATTAAAGGTTGCATTGGATACCAAATTGTCTGAAGTTTCCTGGAATCAAGGGGTGCAAAGTAACCCTGTACGCATTAGTTTGTTACATCGTTTATCTGGCATGGGTTTTTCAAAAAAGCTATCGACTAAAATTGCTAATCGACTAGATAGTCATAAAGACGCTGAGTTTGCATTTGAAAAAGCAAAAGAAATGTTGGCAAAAGTATTGCCTGTTGCTGATGAAAATTTATTAGAATATGGCGGTGTAGTTGCTCTAGTGGGTCCAACTGGCGTAGGTAAAACAACAACGATTGCCAAGTTGGCTGCTCAATTTATTTTAAAGCACGGACCTAGACAGGTTGCTTTGATTACAACTGATAATTATAGAATCGGTGCACATGAACAATTGACAACTTATGGGCGCTTGTTAGATGTGCCTGTAAGAGTGGCGGCAAATGCAGAAGAGCTACGCCATCATATTAATAGTTTTAATGATAAGCGCCTGGTATTGATAGATACGGCGGGTATGAGCCAACGAGATATGCGCTTGGCTGAGCAGATTCAAACATTACAGCAAGAAAATATGTCAATTAAAACCTATCTTGTTATGTCTGCGGCGACACAGTATAAAGCAATGACTGAGATTATTAATGCGTTTAAAGTTTTTAATCCTGCATCGAGCATTTTGACTAAACTGGATGAGACAGCAACGCAAGGTTCTACTTTGTCAGCAATTATAGAAAATCAACTGCCTATTTCTTTTATAACAAATGGGCAACAAGTACCTGAAGATATTTATTTGCCAGATGCTGATACTTTAATTGAGCAGTGTGCGGCAGTGCTTGAGGAAGAAAATGATTATAATGAACCATTGAGTTATGATGAATGGGTGGCAGCAGGTTATGCATAAGCCATTCGATCAAGCGGCCGGAATAAGAAAAATGAATCAAACTAAAGCAAAGCCAGTTCGAGTTATTGCTATAACCAGTGGCAAAGGTGGTGTAGGTAAAACCAATGTATCAGTCAATCTGGGTGTGGCACTGTCTAAAATGGGGCGGCGAGTCGCTTTGCTTGATGCGGATATGGGCTTGGCAAATGTTGATATTTTGTTAGGGCTTTCTCCCAAGTTTAATCTATCCCATGTTTTGCAGGGAGAGAAAACTTTAGATGAGATTATGTTGACAGGACCGGCCGGATTAAAAGTTATTCCTGCGTCATCAGGTGTTCAACACATGTCCGAGCTTTCCTCAATGGAACAAGCGGGTGTTATTAGAGCATTTAGTGAAATTGATAAAAATCTAGACGTTTTGATTGTTGATACTGCTGCGGGAATCTCTTCCAGTGTGGTTAACATTGCTAGAGCATGCCAAGAAATTATTGTGGTTGTTTGTGATGAGCCAACGTCTTTAACAGATGCTTATGCCTATATTAAATTGTTAAATAGAGATTATGGCTTAAGTAAGTTTCACATAATTACCAATATGGTGGAATCGCCACAGCAAGGCCAGCAATTATTTACTAAACTGAGAAAAGTGACGGATAAATATCTGGATGTTTCTCTCAGTTATACGGGGGCTGTTCCATTTGATGAGTATTTGCGTAAGTCTGTACGAAAACAAATCCCCGTTTTAGAGGCCTTTCCTAGAAGTAAAGCTGCATTGGCTGTTAAAAACTTAGCACTTAAAATCGATAGTTGGCCGATTAAAATACAGGCAGGTGGCTATTTAGAGTTTTTTGTTGAAAGAATGATTGAGTACAGTACACATGAGGATGCTGCATGAATGGAGCGGCAATGTACGCAACCATGCAAACTGGAAGCTCCGATGATTTGGTGATCCAGCATGTACCTTTGGTTAAGCGAATTGCTTTTCATTTAATGGGGCGCCTACCTGATTCAGTACAAGTTGATGACTTAATTCAAGCGGGAATGATTGGGTTATTAGAAGCAGTCAAAAATTATGATGTCTCTCAAGGCGCAAGTTTTGATACTTATGCAGGTATTAGAATTAGAGGCTCTATGCTCGATGAGGTTAGGCGTTTAGACTGGACGCCTCGATCAGTACATAAAAAATCAAGGATGGTTTCCGAGGCGATCAGGGAAGTTGAAAACAAATTAGGGCGTGATGCAAGAGATATTGATATTGCAGAGCATCTAGGGCTGGATACTGAAGAATATAACAAGATTCTGCAAGACTCTACAGGCTGTAAAACCTTTAGTGTTGAACAGTTGGCTGAATCAGGAGACTACGTCTTCGGTGAGGCAGAGAAAGATAGCGTTGAGCCCATAGACTTGCTCGGTGAAGAAGATTTTCAGCAAGCATTGGCGCAAGAAATTATGCGTTTGCCAGAAAGAGAGCGATTAGTTGTTTCTCTCTATTATGATGAAGAGCTAAATTTGCGCGAAATTGGTGAAGTTTTAAATGTGAGTGAATCTAGGGTAAGCCAAATAAGTAGCCAGGCAATGTTGCGATTACGATCAAGGCTTACAGGCTGGGCAAAAGTATATGAATAAAGAATTTATCTTTAAGACGTAAAATATGTATCCCTTGCAGTATTTTATGATTTACTTCATATATTGTGCATGGGTAGATTGAATGGTAATCGTTGATAAAACTAATTATGTTGGTTTTTTAAATACGGTTTAAGATTTATTGGTTTGGGTCGATAT
>WTAG01000612.1 GCA_013139755.1 Methylomarinum sp.
TGAGTACTAGAGATAAACAGGATTTGTAAAAACAATTGAACGACGTTGCTTATATTTACGTTTAGCAGGAATCAAGGGGGCAGCTAGCAATACCGCTACCAGTGAACAACTAAGTAATTGAAATATAATAGTTAACGAATATTTGAAAGTACAATTTCATAAGATGATAACAAATAAAAACAATCACTTAAAAACTTGAAAACTTGAAAACTCATTTTATTCTACAATTCTTATTAAATGTAATTCATAAGTCGCTGATTACTGATATATTTTCAATGCCTAACTGACAGTGTCAGTAGGTAAATTGTCGTAAGCCTATGAACCATATGGATTTTGTCGACTGGTAGCGGTATTACTGGCTGACCCCTTGATCCTCACGGTTCAGCCTTACGTGTTGATTCCCATTAATTTTCTATGAGAATAATAAAATAAAAAAAGTTAAAACAAATAACAAAGCAGCAATCTCATATGCACCTAATATAAGTGTAACGAATGGAGAAAATACAATGAATAATTCATATAATAATTTAGAAAAGTTATTCATTTTTTAGTTGGTTTTGTTGCATTGTTTACCATTACAAACATTGACATCTTCATCATCATACTTTTGCTGGTACCGGTATCCTTGAATATCGATATTTAGTTTACACAAGCTTTTATCCGAACTTAAATGAGTTAAACAATTTGCTGTGCATGATGATGCAGATGCAGCGACGGTCAAACAGTGGTGAAGAATGAAAACTCGTATTCGAAAACTGATTAGTTTGGGGGGTTCTACCAAACTGGCGATTTATATTGGTCTAAGTTCCATTATCCAAATGGCTAATGAAGCGCTCCGTGCGGACCCGCACGCGGAGGGCGGGAGATGAACCAGCCCTTACCCGATTATATTTTTTCCATAGACGCAACAATTAACCCATGCTGGCTTTTGATATTATAACCAAGCCCTTTCAGATAGAGATTTAATTCTTCGACCGAATACTGGCTGTATGTTGGCTCGTAAATAATATTGCGAATTTTAGTTGCTATTTCCTTCGTAAAGGATTTCAGGATTGGGTATTCTGCGCCCTCACAGTCAAGCTTAAGTAAATCACAAACTGAAATATTGTTATCAGAAAGGATTGATTCAATCGTAGTTGTTTCAACTTCTACATAATTTTCGCTTGCGTTATCCGAAAATATACTATGACCGCCAATATTAGTCGGATGAATGAATAACTTTAATCTCCCCGGCTTATCTGCGACAGCCATATTTATTGGTTTAACATTTTCTAAATTGTTTAACTCTATAGTTTCTAAAAGTGCATTAAAGTTAGGTGAATAAGGCTCAAAACTTATTATCTCTGCATCTGGGTAAGTTGTTTTAATCCTTAACACAAAAAATCCTGTATTTGCACCAACCTCTATTACCAAAGGATTGTTTCGTTTTACAGGCAAATTGTCATAGCATCCGTCCACAAATATCTCGTAATAAATATATATGGACATGAATTCTCTAATATTTATTACGCTCCCATTTTTAAAGGAAAAACTAATAGGCTTTCTATGTAATTTTGGTATAAATTTAATAAGAAGACCGAGATAAAATTTCCATGGTGAAATTAATATTTTTTTGTTCGCAGAATAGCCTTTTAAATTCGTAAGCTGTTTAATAGTCCAATTCAATCTAAAGCTCATATATCTTCCCCTATTTGTTTATGTAAATATAACGCTGAGGTAACCGGCGATTTTTTGTGTAGCTTTTTGCGGTACTGTGGAGAAACCACCGCAAAAAGCGAAGAAAAAACCATCCTGTTGACCGACTTGTGTACGCCCAGCTGGGTGCGAACTTATGAGGTGAAAGTCCTCTGTAGGAGAACCTACTTCATTCATTATTTTTGAATGATTATAACTACTAGACGATGGAAATTGCAACTTTTCTAGGGGTTGTGAGAAGGAAGCCCTAGGATATTTTCAAGGTTTCAAGGAGGTTGTACAAAGATTATTACAGGGGTTAAAAAATGAAAAAGGAGTGCATGTTGAATCCCTGTTAGCTATTCTCGGGGCTCTTGCAGGATATTCTTGTCATATGGCTTTTCGTGATGAGCTTGTAAATTCAGGTAAACACCAAGAAAAAGAGGTTTTTACTATTATCGAAACGACTGATGGAAACAATTACTACTTTGGTGACTTACCAAACAAACCTCTTGTCGAAGGCCAAGTTTCTGTGTGGGGACTAGTTGCTGACATTATCCAGCACTTACAGAAACCTGAACTTCCAGACATTAACACAATTTTTTATCATGTTGCTAATACTGTAGGTGATAGCCAATTTGGAATTCCACGTATTCCAGATAAACATAAACCTGGAGATTTACCAATTAACTATGTAGCATCAATGTGGACAGTACTATTACCAGTAGTAGTACTGTTTTGTGATAAACCTATGGAAAGACCAATACTATTAGGGTTGGCTATTCAGCAAGTTATTGAAATGGGAAAGGATGTAATCCCACCCTCCATGGCTGCTCAACTGGTCATGGAGGGTGCTATTCCAATGTCAAAATTGGACCTGATTGGTTCCACAGCACTCCGCGTGCGGGTCCGCACGGAGCGCTTCATTAGCCATTTGGATAAAATGGAACTTTACCTGTTGTTCTTTAACAGGCACTAAGGCTATCAATCCATCCAGGATTGACAGCGAGCGAAGCCAAAAGAAATAGAATATTATTTAAACCAGGCCAACAATCGTGATGATGCCATACTGAGAGCCTGGAATAGTGGTGGTTATACACAAAAAAGCATTGCTGATTATTTTTCCATTAACTATAGTCGAGTAAGTAAGATAATAAGCAAGGCAGGAATCAAGACTTGACCCTTAGTTTCCTTTACCTAAAATCAACCTTTCCCTGTGATTTATAACGGATACACTAATTTCCTTTCAGCTTACTTTTTCCCGTAACGCTCTACAGCAGTTAATCCTAGACCTGTTACAACACTGGAAAACCTATCTCCATGAGAAATTGTGGAAGAAGGAAAAAAATGTTTAATTCTTTCTTCAAAACCCGGAAGTGCTGTTGAGCCTCCCGTCATAAAAATTGTATCTACTTGTTTAGTATTAATACCCCCTAATTTTGTTACTGCTTCAACGGCCACCTTTATTATTTTATCCAAATCATTGTTAATTGATTTTTCTAGTTGAGAAATGTGTACAG
>WTAG01000574.1 GCA_013139755.1 Methylomarinum sp.
TCATCAGTTGTATCAACACGTAAAGCCACGTTATGTTGCAATTCTTTATCTAAACGATCAAAAATCTGACGCGTGGTAATAAATTTACCTTCTTTACCTGCAAATGGAGAGTTGTTGACTTGGAAAGTCATACTCACTGTTGGTTCATCAATAGATAATGCAGGTAAAGCGACTACATTAGCAGGATCACATAAAGTTTCCGATATTTGTAGCTTTTCAATTCCACAAAAAGCAATAATATCCCCAGCCTGAGCTTCCTCAATTTCAACACGCTCTAAACCATTAAAACCATAAAGTTTTAACATACGGCCACTACGTGTATTACCTTCATTATCAACGATGGTTAATGGCATATTACGTTTTACCAAACCATGCTGGATACGTCCAACCCCGATCACCCCCACATAAGAATTGTAATCAAGACTAATGACTTGCATCTGAAAAGGTGCATCAATATCTACTTTTGGCGGCGCAACTTTATCAACTACTGTTTGAAACAATGGTGTCATATCGCCACCTGATACATCCACTTCCAAGCCTGCATATCCATTAATAGCAGAAGCATAGATAATTGGAAAATCTAATTGCTCATCGGTCGCGCCTAAATTATCAAACAAATCAAATGTCTGATCAACAACCCAATCAGGACGCGCACCAGGACGATCTATTTTATTGATGACGACAATAGGCTTTAAACCCAAAGCAAAGGCTTTTTGAGTTACAAAACGTGTTTGTGGCATAGGGCCATCAACTGCATCAACCAATAACAAAACAGAATCAACCATGGACAATACACGCTCTACTTCACCACCGAAGTCAGCATGTCCTGGTGTATCCACAATATTAATGTGATAGCCGTTCCAATCAAGTGCAGTATTTTTTGCCAGAATGGTAATCCCTCGTTCTTTTTCAAGATCATTAGAATCCATCATTCTCTCAGACAACTGCTCATGCTCTGAGAAAGTACCCGACTGTTCTAATAATTTATCAACCAGAGTAGTTTTACCATGGTCAACGTGAGCAATAATTGCTATATTTCTTAATTTTTCTATCACTTTAATATTTTTCTGTTTTTAAAAATTATTTTTGAGTATACGACAGTGTTTAAAAAGTCGTGACTTGAATTTGACAATAAATAGAGTAAACAAGCGTAGGGGGCAAAGGTTCTTTCGTGCCCATCATTTCAAATATGATGGGCTCGCTACGCTTTGCCCATCCTACATAACTCATATCCTTGTCGTTATGTACGTTTCTTACTTAGACAAAACACCCTATTCCAAACCTAATGAATTCCTAACTCTGCTCCCAAGGCAAACCATGAAAACGCCAGCCATCAATATTGCCCCGATGTTTTGCATCATCTAGTGCACCTTCAAAACCCTCAAGTATATTAATCACTGTTTGATACCCTGCCTTCTCCAACTCCTTTGCTGCTGCCACAGAACGAACACCGCTACGACAAAGCAATAAAACCGGTGTTGATTTATCTGTTACCTTTTCTGCAACCTGATCAACAAACTGTTCATTCAACTGCATACCTGGAAATTCTTTCCATGCAATATGAATAGATTCTGGCGGATGACCAACAAACGAATGCTCAATAGCTGTACGCACATCGACCATCACTGCGGCTGGATTTTCCTGCAATAAAGCCCAGGATTGTTTTGGATCTAAATTTTCCATCATGACACTTCTATTATTTTTGACCGACAAAGAGTGCCTCATTGCGCTCCCCACACTCTAAATCACCTATCAGACTATTTTCCCTATAAGCCACTACTTTCAAGGACTTAAAAAGGGTTAACAATTCATTTCTAGCCAACAAAAAATCGGGGTTTTTAGGTCCATTAGACGCTATCTTTTCTCTGACATAGGTCTGATAAAAAAGCAGCCCATCAGGTTTTAAACACTCCATTATCGCATTACACAGAGAACGGTCAAGAAAACGACTCAAAACAATTACATCAAAGCTACTTTTAGGTAATGTACTTATCTCAATAAAAACTTGCTTAGTAGCCACTTCAAGCCCTTTTTGAGTAGCATTTTTTTGTAATTTATCAAGCGCAACTAAAGAAATATCCCAGGCATGAACAGACAGTCCTTGTTCTGCCAAAAAAAGTGCATTAGCCCCAAGCCCACATGCTAAATCTAAAGCACGGCCACTTGAGGGCAACAAAAAACTGTTTTCAACTAAAACGTCTGCAGGTATTGAATAACCAGTATTCTGATAAATACCATCCCACTTAGCTTCAATAGAAGAAATATCGATATTACCTTGATTCACTGTTTAGCTCACTATTATTTACAATAAGGAAACAATGTATTTAATAATCAACGTATTGTAAACAATTTTTTTAGCTGTATAGTAATCAATAACTTATTTAATGACAAACATTAAAGCGACTTAGATTGATTTACAGTCTAAATCATTAGTTTACTACCTCCTTGGTGTTGTAATACCAAGCAGAACCTCCTCATTTTATTCTGCTTGACTTTTATTACCTCTCTTTGCTTCCAGCACTGAGAGGTTTTTTTTGCCTGAAAGAAAGCTGTTTGAACTCAACTATACAACCCTGCGAGAAGACTTAAGACTGAAAACCTCTTATTTTAAAGCACTCCCTTGCTGGGGAGGGCTTGGGTTAGGAGGAATTAAAATTAACTCTTTTTCCTTATCCTTTTTTGCTCGAATAACTATAACCGCGACACTTTATAATCACATATTAAATGTTATATTAATTCAGCTCAGGTACTTACTCATACATAAAAAGTCATTCCAATAAGTTCTCAGCTTAATTATCGACATTAAGATAACGACTATTGGAGTAGTATTTGACTTCGATCTAGCGGACTAAAGTGCGATCTACACTTAATTATCTTGAGCCTTCCACAGCAAATCACTCACTTCACATTGTGGTACAAACCCAGAAACTGACTCTTTCAAGATATCCCTCATCCCTTCAAACGCATCATTTTCTATCGTCAGTTTTAGTTGTTGTAGTCTTTTGTCCAACACATCCCAAGCAATCACTTCTTCTTCAGCACGCATAATCCTGCAATGCACTGTCTCAGAGATGTTATCGCCAATCAATAACTCTTCATACAGTTTTTCGCCCGGTCTTAATCCAGTAAAATTGATCTCTATCTCACCATCTGGGTGGTTTTCATCCTTTATTTCCAAGCCGCTTAAATGAATCATCCGCTTGGCTAAATCAACAATACGAATTGGCTCGCCCATATCCAAAACAAAAACATCTCCACCTTGTCCCATGGCCCCCGCCTGAATAACCAACTGCGCGGCTTCTGGAATCGTCATAAAATAACGAATAATGCGTGCGTCCGTTACAGTCACAGGGCCGCCACGTGCAATTTGCTCTCTAAACAAGGGAATAACTGAACCTGAAGATCCCAGCACATTACCAAAACGCACCATGGTAAAACGGGTATTGTGCCCACTATTTAAACTCAAGCCTTGCAACACCAATTCAGCGAAACGTTTAGTTGCCCCCATGGTATTAGTCGGACGAACGGCCTTATCAGTTGAGATAAGTACAAAGGTTTCGACATTAGCGGCAATAGCCGCCTGAGCAATAGCCAAGGTTCCAAATACATTATTTTTAATGGCCTCTGCTGGATTATGCTCAACCATAGGCACATGCTTATAAGCCGCTGCATGATAAATCGTTTGTACATTAAACGCTTTACAGACTTTATTTACCCTAACTTCATCTGCAACTGAACCTAAAATTGCAACAACCTCAAACTGATCAGCATTACCTAAAACAGAAACGGCCTGATTTAATTCCTTATCAATGGAATAAAGCGCAAATTCATTTAATTCAAATAATACGACTTTAGCAGGTTGCAACAGAATAATCTGCCGACAAAGCTCAGACCCTATAGATCCTCCTGCCCCCGTCACCATTACCACTTTTCCCGCAATATTGGCATGAAACAATGCCTGATCAGGCTCTACTGCATCGCGACCCAATAAATCAGCAATATCAACTTCCTGTATTTCATCGAATGTCACCTTGCCTTGCGCTATATCCGACATACCCGGCATAGACCGAACATGTACAGGATAAGGTTCCAACAAACGGATAATCTCACCACGTCTCGCTCGAGTAACCGAAGGTATCGCCAATAAAATATCAGTCACGCCATGACGCTCAATCAAATAGCTTAATGACGTTATTGAATAAATCCTTAGCCCATTAACCTTTTGTTTATGCAGCAATTTATCATCATCAATAAAAGCAACCGGCTTAAACTCTCGCCCACACTCTAACGCAGAAGCCAATTGAACCC
>WTAG01000266.1 GCA_013139755.1 Methylomarinum sp.
CCAAATTATGCTAAATGGTTCGTGCAAAGGTCTCAGTTTATACATTTATATTTCCTTGTTTATTCAGCAAACCCAGAACATTTTGGCGCAGACAGCCCTGCTTCATACCATGTAGCGTTATCAGCCCAAAAAACATTATGATTGGGTTTTATATCAGGAGAATCATCCAATGAACCCGCGGGAATAACCAGCGCATCACCTTTTTTATTTAAAAACGGCAGGCCAGAGCCACAATTGCTACAAAAAACCTTAGTAAATATGCGTTCACCAGGGTAATCAAATCGTTTCACCAATTCAGAACAAAAAGTCCAATTAACGGTTGCAGGTGAAGTCAGAATATTTGCAGCAAAAGCTGAACCAGTTATTTTTCGGCATTGCTCACAATGGCAGAAATAAAAATCTTTAATATCTGTAGCAACTGAGTATTTCACTTTACCGCAAAGACAACATCCTGATAACTGAGTCGTATTCATTATTAATCCTTATTTTTATCATACCGAACCTAAATTTTCGGATGAGCTTCTAGCATTGGATAATCAATATAACCTTTTTCATCGCCTCCATAACAGGTATCTAAATCTGTTTGATTTAATGCTGTATTTTTTAAAAAACGTTCTGGTAAGTCAGGGTTTGATATAAACAGGTCACCAAATGAGACGATATCTGCCCTGCCTTTTGCAATGGCTTCGTTAGCAGAATCTTTGCTGTAGCCATTATTTGCCATATAAACTCCTGTATACAAATCGCGTAAACTATTTGCATTAAAAGCACTGGTATGCTCGAATCAATGGAAGGACTTCATCAAGGTTTTCCGCTGTTATTGCTTCTATCATATTTACCCTTAAAATATAGTTTTATATCACTGTAATTAGGCTACGGCTTATCAGTTGAAATAATTTGAATATCTGGAAGGTTTTCTGATATATGCAGATAATCACTTCCATTCTCAAGTGCCTGTACAACAACAGCCAATGGCTCCGACCAAAGTTCAGGTAAGTCCGCTTCCCCTTCTGTTGCAATAGAGTACGCTAACCGCTCAACGGGTGGTGTGAATTCAGCCTGTACTCCTGGCTTATTTCCTCGTGCATCTACTCTATACCAGCCATATTCCTCTATATAAATAGCATTTAAACCATGTAAACAAAAAGGTGGCTTATCATCACTAATAGTCAGGCGTTGGTAGCAAAGTCCAGCAGGAATCTCATTTGCTCTAAGTAGTGCAGCCAATAAATGGCTTTTTGCATAGCAATAGCCCGTACCGTGTATAAGTACATCTGAGGCTTTGCAAGTGACAGGGTTTAATTGGTAATCCCAACTATGCTTAATTTCATCTCGTACAAACTTAAAACACACTTTAGCAATTTGTTGTTTATCTTTTCCAGCTGTAGCCAATTCCGCCGCTTTTTCCAATACATTGGGATGTTGCCAATCTATATGTTGACTAGATTCTAAATACTTTTTCATAGTTCATTCGTTTGAATACGTCGTCATAAACATTCAATTAAATATTTACTTCAAAAGCCAGATCAAAATCAATATTCATTTCTGGGACTATACTCAGGCTGAGTGATTAGCTATTACACATTGACTAGTCGCGGTGATTGAGCTGTCAAACTCAACCGATAGTGCTGTTGACTGCCATAAAGCGAATAAACATTAGTCAGTTTAAATGCTATTTTTTTCAGAGCGTCCTTCATACCGAGCATATTTCAGTTTATTTTAAAACACGAGTAATTCTGAACAATACTGCATCAATTCATCACATTATTACTCTGTAAATACAAAGGTTTGATTACATAGCGTATAATAGTTAAATCATTGATCTTAAACTCACCAAGAGGAATTATGAGTATTACATTATCTAATCGAGTTAACGCTGTAAAACCATCACCTACACTAGCAATTACTGCTAGAGCAGCTGAAATGCGAACGGCTGGTAAAGATATTATTGGACTAGGCGCAGGTGAACCTGATTTTGATACGCCTGAACCGATTAAAGTAGCGGCAATTAAAGGAATTAATAATGGCTTTACAAAATACACCGCAGTTGATGGTACTGTTGAATTAAAACAGGCAATTATCAATAAATTTAAAAAAGACAACGGCTTTGATTATCAACTGAATCAAATTTTAGTCTCTTGTGGCGGCAAACAAAGTTTCTTTAATCTTGCTCAAGCTTTAATCAACCCTGGTGATGAAGTCATTATTCCCGCGCCTTATTGGGTTTCTTATCCTGACATGGTTTTATTGGCCGATGGCGTACCTGTTATTGTTGAAACCACACAGGAACAACAGTTTAAAATCACAGCAGATCAATTACGTGCAGCAATAACTGATAAAACACGTTTATTTGTGATTAATAGCCCATCAAACCCAACAGGTGTTGCTTATTCTACCGACGAACTTAAGGCATTGGGCGAAGTCCTTAAAGACTACCCTGAAATCATTGTCGCCACCGATGATATGTACGAACATATTCTTTGGGAAAAAGGTAGTTTTGTAAATATTCTTAATGCCTGCCCTGAGCTTTATAATCGCACTATGGTTTTAAATGGTGTATCAAAAGCCTATTCAATGACAGGCTGGCGTATTGGTTATGCGGCAGGACCTGCAAGCCTAATTGGCGCAATGCGTAAAATTCAGTCTCAAAGTACCTCTAACCCTACGTCAATTTCTCAAGTTGCTGCGGTTGAAGCCATTAATGGTGACCAAAGCTGCATAGATACTATGCTAGTTGAGTTTAAAAAACGTCATGATTTTGTGGTTAAAGAACTTAACACGATGGACGGCATAGACTGTATTACGAGTGATGGCACATTCTATGTATTCCCTAATGTAGAACAGCTTATCGACAAGCTTGATGGGATTGAGAATGACTTAGACTTTGCAGAATACTTAATTGAAAAAGCAGGCGTTGCAATCGTTCCAGGTTCTGCATTTGGTTGCCCTGGACACATGAGGATTTCTATTGCTACTAGCATGGAAAATTTAGAAAATGCCTTAAAGAGAATTAAACAAGCGATTTAAAGCATTTCGGTAGAGCAGAGTAAGTCTGCTCTACCTTTCTTTACCAGCTTTTCACCAAGTCTCCAGCTTTAATTCTTCTAACATCTGACACAACTTCCATTTCACCAACAGAAAAGTTTGCCTGCACGCTTTGAATATTAATAACACCTATTATTTGATGCGTCTGCAAACCTGCATTTAAATTAACGGCGTAGACCACTAAGCTATCACCTTGTTTTAACTTATCCTGAGAGCCTGCCGCGATATAGACCTTTTTATTTTCAACTCTAATCACTTTTGCCGAAAAAGGATGGCAGGTAAATAATCGTCTAATATCTTTACTTGCTAACTGTACGATTTTAGATATTTTATGACCCGCTGGCGTTGATTTAAAACGCTCACTACCCACAGTATATCCAGAAGGAATCCAGACATCACCAATCACAGTATCAGTATAACGACGCTGGAACAACAAGGCACCATTACTACCATCATGAACATAAACATCAACAGACACACCTCGTCTTGCCACAAAATCACGCATTAGTGATTTCCACTGCGAAAAAACACCCGAACCTCGGATAAATTCAGTTGATTCGACCTCTAAATCTCTAATAACTCCTGACAAAACAAATTGCGAGCCATTTTCTTGCGCCAACTGCACAACATAAGAGTCTTGATATTCAGTTTGATTTATTATTTCCGGCGCCATATCTGGGCGAGAATACAGTACGGTATGCGTTTCATTACGCCCGATAAAGTCACCCGACTCCATCAGCTGATTCATTATTTCCCTTGGGATTCCACTGTACAAATCCTGCGTTTCATTTGCACTTACCTGTCCAGAAGTCGCTATTGGAAAAGCCGTTGCCACCAATCTTTTTCGATAAGGCGAATTACAAGACTGATGCCCTTCTGATAATACTGCCAAAACCTGTATGTGATATATATTATCAGCCACCCACTCATCAACAACTTTGGTGCTGCCTAGTATTGATTCAGAAGAAAATCCACTCCCTACCTCTAGGGATACATTTCTTATCGCATCTCTAAATGCCTGCTTTCTGGCTAATAATTTGGCACCCTTCTTTATCGTTGCCTGACCTTGTACGGTAATCGCCTGATTAACGACACTTGCATCTGAAGGAGTGATTTCAGACACTGGTTTAACACAAGCTTGTAGAAAAAATAAGCTACTAAAAACCAACAGACTGACGCTATATTTCATCTACTTTCCTTTAGCTATTTTATTATTTAAAAATAATCTGTGTCAGACCAATATAATTCAGCATTGTCCTTACGGTTAAATTAATCATCCCTTCCGAATCATAAAAGCCATAATCTAACATTGCCCTATCAACTTCGTTTTTTTCCTTAGAAAACCCAGAGACACTTAACGATGCAAAGCACTCAGGACACGATACATTAACCGTTTCCATTTCGGCCTGCTGATAACCAATTCGGGTAAAGAGTGTTTTGCCATCCTCTTGCAAACATTGAGAGACAATCTCGACGGTTGATGAAATACAGTGATAAAAACGCGGTGTTAAATGCAATTTCAGCAATACCTTTTGCTGATCCATAATTTTTTGAAACCCTACAACTTTGGCCTCTCGCAAAAACAAATCAGCATAGATTCTAAATGATTCATCCTTAATCACTTGATCTGCTACTAATAAACCGTTATTCAGATTTTCACTATAAAGCAAATCTGCAAGTGCTCTATAAGCTTTAATTTTAGCTGCCTGCTCTATTGCAAAGCGATTTTGTTTAGCCGTTAACTGAGGCTGATTCTGTATTTGAGCATAGCCACTGACCAATAAAACCTTTTCTGCAACTTGAACTTGCTCGCTCGTCTTTTTAGGCATAATAGAAGAACAAGCGGTCAACATCATTAAGGCCACAATTAACACGCTTCTTAAAACTGTTATTTTCACCGACATACCCCCATTCAACCCAAAACAAATCATATGTAATAAAGAGGAACTGCTTATACAGCCCTCTCACTCACATAATTTCAACCATATCTTATTAGCGGCAATTTTTGAGTTTTCTTAAATTATTTGATTAAGCCGATTCGTCAGCTCTTTCAACCGACCACAATTTCTCTAATTGATAAAACTCACGTGCTTGAGCTGTCATCACATGCAAAATTACATCACCTAAATCCAATAAAACCCAGTCTGAGCCTTGCAACCCTTCAACACCTAAAGGCGTTAATCCATTTTCCTTTATTTTTTCTAATACATAATTACATAATGATTTTGCATGTCTTTCTGATGTAGCTGTTACCAACACCATATAATCAGTCACACTGGTTTTTCCTATTACATCTAAAACTGTAATATTTTGTCCTTTGTGATCATCAAGAACACCTTCAACCATTTTTAGTACTTCTTTTGTTTGCATTTAATCTCTCTTTAGTTTATGCGTAACACTACAATTTTTTTATACAACAAACTTTTTATTTATAAAGTTTGTTTTTATCTATATATTCAATGACATTATCTGGAAGTAAATAAGCAGGATTCATGCCTGCTTTTATCAAATCCCTAACAGCCGTTGCAGAAATATCGAGCTGAGTGACTGCTTGAAAAAACAAACTCCCCGCCTTTTCTTGCATCAAACGTTCACGATTATCAACCATTCTGGAAGATAAAAACTCAGAAGACAGATTCTGCTGATAGTTTGGTCTGGTGATAACAACAATATGCGCATAATCAAATAACTGCTGCCATTGCTGCCAACCCATTAATCCATCAAAAGCATCTGTCCCCATAAAAAGCAATAAAGACTGATTGGGAAATTCACTTCTAATAGATTTCAATGTATCAATCATATAAGAATAACCCTCTCTATCCAGCTCTCTCCTATCAACCACTAATCCAGGCTGATTCTGAACCGCTAAACTCAACATCTCGAATCGCATTTCTGCCGTTGTTGCTGGAGATTCTCTGTGCGCGGGCTTTGAACAAGGGAGTAAACGGACTTCATCCAACCCAAAGATATCTTTAACTTCCAAAGCAGTACGCAAGTGCCCGTAATGAATTGGGTCAAACGTACCGCCATATATCCCTATCATTTAAACTCTGATTTGGCCGTCACCAAGCACCACATATTTCAAAGTGGTTAATCCATTTAGCCCTACAGGGCCTCTGGCATGGAGCTTATCGGTACTAATACCAATCTCAGCACCTAAACCATATTCAAAACCATCCGCAAAACGCGTTGATGCATTAACCATAACCGAGCTGGAGTCTACTTCGCGTAAAAACCGTCTAGCTAATGTGTAATTTTCAGTGACAATTGATTCTGTATGCCCAGAGCTATGCTGATTAATATGTTCAATCGCTTCATCAACATTTTCAACAATTTTGATTGATAATATGGGTGCTAAATACTCAGTATCCCAGTCTTCATCTGTTGCTCTAACGCAGCCAGGAAGTAATGAACAGGTTTTAAGACAGCCGCGTAATTCAACATTTTCACTCTGATACTTTTCAGCCAATAAAGGAAGTACTTCGCTGGCAATACTTTCAGCAACTAACAACGTTTCCATAGCATTACAAACGCCATATCGATGGGTTTTAGCATTAAATGCAATATTGACTGCTTTTTCTACATCCGCATGACTGTCGATATAAACATGGCAAATACCATCCAGATGTTTAATCACTGCAATTGTGGCGTCTTTACTAATGCGTTCAATTAAACCTCGGCCACCACGCGGAACAATCACATCAACATATTGGTCCATAGTGATTAACTCACCCACAGCAGCACGATCAGTTGTTTCCACCACTTGCACGGCTTCAGCAGGTAAACCTGCGGCTTTTAAACCTTCAGTAATACAAAGCGCAATGGCTTTATTTGAATGGATTGCTTCAGAGCCACCTCTTAAAATACAGGCATTACCTGATTTTAAGCATAAAGCTGCTGCATCAACAGTTACGTTAGGTCTTGATTCGTAAATAATACCAATCACACCTAAAGGCACACGCATTTGACCAACTTGTATACCGCTGGGTCTGTAATTTAAATCTGAAATTTCACCGACAGGGTCAGCCAGAGCAGCGACCTGTTGTAAACCCTCGACCATAGAGTCAATTCTATCTGGGGTTAATTCAAGACGATCTAATAAGGCAGAATCCAATCCATTAGCTTTACCTGCAACTAAATCCTTTTGATTTTCAATTGCCAGCGTCTCTTTACTGTTGGAAATAGCCTCTGCAATTTTAAGTAATGCCAGGTTTTTTTTACCCGAATCAGCCTTGCTAATGTCTCGACCGGCTTTTTTAGCTTGCTGACCAAGCTTGGTCATATATTCTATTACGTCCACTTTAAAATGCTCTAAAAGTATATCAGTGGGGTATTATATATTACTCATCAAGCAATTAGGGCATTTCTTAAGATCAGCTTGCCTTCTCTCGAAAAACTTTAGTGGCTATCACTTTCTCAAGTGATGTAACAAGACTAAACTGCTAAGGTATCCATTAAATCAATCATAAATTCCATCTCATCTTCCTCAACCTCTTCCCACCCATCAAAACCAAGACTATCCAATACACCCTGTCCTTTTTCATTGCCATTCATTTTGACTAATAAGCCCTGAATTTCATCAACCATACCCAACAACTTTGGACTTATCATAAGCGAGTGGTGGATGACGCTAATTTGGCTCCTAACCAGAACTCGAAGCTGTTTTTTAATCACACTTGAAAGATCATCATAAGCTTCTGCCAAGAAGATACCGGCATCTGCCTCACCTTTAAGCAAATGTTTAGCAAGCAAAACATATGAATCTGATAAAACAGGAATAATATTATTTGCATCCAAATCGCCTGGCTCTAACATAATCATTCCCATCATATGTACATCAGGGTCTTCGGTAAATGCTACCTTAATCCCCTCGGTAAAATGCGCCACATCTTCCACAGGGTTTTCTGAAGTGACTGCAATAATAGCTTCATCTGATTTACCTTTCGCTTTAACCAACGGTATAAATCCTTTTTCACGCACCAACATTGCTGCGTCATAAGAGTTGGCATAAATTAAATCAACTTTATCACTATTAATAGCTTCTCTTTGACTATGAAAGTCACTAAACACTTCCAAATGAATGGCTAAATCTGTTTGTTTTTGTAGCCAGGTATTAAATATATACCACCCAGACAAGTGATCTGGCGTAAAGTCTGGACTTACTGTAAATATAAATGACATGAAGTATTTCCTTATTAAAACATCTTGGGATAAAGCCTGATACATTCATCCACTTTTGCACGAGAAGGCTTTCTACGTACCGAGGTGTAACTAACAACATTGCCATGCCTTACATTTGGTATAACCGTTGCTTTAACCCAATAATACCCGCCATCTTTACGTAAATTCTTTACATACCCCTGCCATCTTTCACCACGCTTTAAGGTATCCCATAAATCTTTAAATGCCGCTGCTGGCATGTCTGGATGTCTAAGAATTGAATGAGGCATTCCAATTAACTCTTGCTCGGTAAAACCTGATATTTCAGCGAACTCTGGATTTATATAAGTAATAATTCCTTCAGGCGTAGCGGTAGAAACAATCAACTTACCATCAGGACAAGGTGTTTCAATTTCTGTGTATAAGACTCTTCTGAAAATTGAATTATATAAATTCAACGTAACTTCTTTAAATTGTCCAACAATATCCTCAGGTTTCATGTCGCTGATCATAAAAAACTCCTGCCAATTACCACAAATCTAGTGTATTAAAGTAAATCAGTAATTCTTACTGCTGCTCTTTTAACATCAAGAAAAATCAAATCTAATTTTGCACTGGGTTTAACCATCACTGTTAAAACAGCCTCTTCACCTGCATAAGTCATTAATACATAACCATTATCGCCTTTAATTAAAACCTGCTCCAACCCACCTCTATTGAGTTCCTGCGCTGTTCTATCACCTAATGCCAACATCGCAGCACTTAATGCAGCTACGCGATCTTCATCAAGACCGACTGGCAAAACAGAAGCTATCATCAAACCATCTGTTGAAATAACCCCGGATGCTTCAATATCTGACGAAGTTCCATTAAGTTCGGTTAAAACCGATAACAGCATATCTGCTCTCATGTTAAGTCCTCACAATTAAATCTCAATAGTCATTTTAAAATTATCTTATTTGGCGCAACTTATCATTAACGCTAAAACTTGGCGGCCCAACCCAAAATTAACCATCAACATCAATACCTTTACCGGCTCCTTGAAGTGACATAATCATGGCTTAATACTTACAGCTATCCACGTTATTTGACAGGCTTAATACTGTTGATTTTACCTTTCACTTATTCAAACGTATTAATGCGTCTATTCAATTTAACCATACCCAAAATAATCACGCACTACCACTGACAATACTAGCAGCCAAAGTAATTCAACTAAAGCCCCTTATAATTGAGCTATCACCATAATGATAGATAAAACGAATTCTTTGTAGATGAGATATTAACTATTTCGATTGCCTTAGGAACGTACATACTATTTGTTGGTTCAAACAACAACAAACTTGATAGCCTCATTATTCCCGACTATCATTAAATTAAATATTAGTCCCTAATTGTCTATTGTATTATCTACAACAAGCTTTTCTTTATACAGGCACTAACATAACTTAATAGCCATATATAAACTACTGTTTATGATATAAAATTAGAACCAATTCAAATTTTTAATAAACTGACTGCCTGCAAAATACTTCTTAACATACAGGATATATTAGAATATAATAATATTGAATTTATCCATTTAGAATCATCGTCAACCAAAAGATAACCCCAATCAAATGACACATGACGGAAACTCACCACACGATTATCAACATACCTGGCTAGACAACCTAGTTGCCTACTCTCTAAAAGGTGGATTACCCATCTTATTTTTTGTACTATCTTTCACCTTAGGTGCGATTGCACTCGTTTACACCCCTAGAGAAGAAGAGCCTCAAATCGTAGTGCCTATGGTTGATGTGATCATCACCGCACCTGGGCTTTCTGCAAAACAGGTTGAGAAACAGGTCACCTTACCGTTAGAAAAAATCCTTTCTCAAATTACCGGTGTTGAGCATATTTATTCACGCTCCAACTCAGGTAGAGCGATTGTTACCTTGCGTTATTTTGTCGGCGAAGACCGTGAAAATGCCTTGCTCAATGCCTACAATAAACTCTATTCAAATCAAGACAGCATCCCTGCAACTGTAAGTAACTGGATCATTAAGCCTATAGAGGTTGATGATGTCCCTACCGTTGTTTTAGGTTTGTGGAGTGATCAGCCGGACCGATACAGTGATTTTGAATTAAGACGCTTTGCTGACGAAATAACCACCTCATTACAACAAATTGAAGATACCAACCAGGTTAGCGTTGTAGGTGGTAGAGCAAGAAGCATTAACGTGTTTTTCAATCCGCAAAGCATGGCCTCTAGAAAGACCACAACCCATGAGATCATTCAAGCTATCAATAGTGCCAATCAATTACACAACGCTGGCATCCTCTCGGTTAACAATCAGTCAATTATTCTAGAAGCTGGCGATTTTATTAGAACCCTTAAACAACTAAAATCATTAGTGGTTAATGTTATCGATGGTCGGCCGGTTTATTTACAGGATGTTGCCACAATTACCGATGGACCCGCAGAAGTCGATAATTACAGCTGGGTTGAATTTGCTGCCGGACATGATTTATCAAAAACATACGACCAACAATATCCCATGGTCACCTTGGCGATTGCCAAAAAACGAGGCTCAAATGCGGTATGGCTTGCTGAAAACATCCATAAACACATAGAACAATTGCAACAACAATTGTTACCTCCTGAAATTCATATTGAAATCTTGCGTGACTATGGAAAAACAGCAGATGAAAAAGTAAGCAATCTCACTTCAAGTCTGGCATTTGCCATATTTACTGTGGTGGTTTTTATTGCGGTATTTTTAGGCTGGCGAGCGGCTTTAGTGGTTGGTTTAGCCATTCCTATTTGTTATGGATTAACTCTAATGTTAGACATGGCATTTGGTTATACCATTAATAGAGTCACCTTATTTGCTTTAATCTTATCATTAGGTTTGCTGGTTGACGATCCTATCACCGGTATCGATAATATTGAAAGATTCATGCGTAAAGGCACAGGGGACGCACAAGAACGCATAATTCAGGCAATAGCAGAAATTCGCTCAGCCCTTTTAATGTCAACCGTCACCATCATTCTGGCTTTTGTACCCTTAGCCTTTATCACTGGCATGATGGGACCTTATATGGCACCAATGGCATTTAACGTGCCTATTGCTGTCATCATCTCCACCTTAGTGGCTTTTATGGTCACACCCTGGTTAGCAAGTAAAGCCTTAAAACCAACGCAAGAAGAGAAAACCTCAGAAGGTTTATTAACATTCTATCGCAAGATGATAGGCCCTTTTATCAGCTCGCGAAAAAAAGCCTGGTTATTAATTACACTTTTCATTGCTCTATTCGTTATAACAGCAAGCTTACCTGTGTTTCAGCTGGTTCCACTTAAATTACTGCCTTTTGATAATAAAGATGAAATGCAGGTTTTAATAGACTTGCCCGAAGGCAGCACCTTAGAACAAACAGCCGCTATTGCTGAAAAATCTGCCCTAATTGCAGGCCGCCTACCCGAAGTAAAAGCCATTGCCAGTTATGTAGGACAACCCTCACCTATCGATTTTAATGGCTTAGTAAGACAATATTTTTATCGTCAAGCACCGCATTTAGGTGACTTACGCTTAACTTTAGCTCCCAGACAAGAGCGTGAACATAAATCCCATGCCGTGCTATTACGTTTACGAAAAATGCTTGAGCCACTTAATATTAATGGCACATCAATTAAAGTTGTCGAAGTCCCTCCTGGTCCTCCAGTATTAAGTACTGTTGTTGTCGAAATATATGGTGATCCACTCACCAGCTATCAAAAACAGCGAGACGCAGCATCTGTCGTTATGAACAGACTGAAGCAAGAACCTTTTGTGGTAGAAATTGACTCAACTGTTGAGGCAGAGCAAAGCCGTTGGCGTTTTCAAACAGATAAAGAAAAAGCCATGCTTTCTGACATTAGCACTCAGGATATTGCCTTAAACCTAAGTATAGCCAATCAAGGACATACCGCGGGATACTTAAATTTAGAAAGAGAAGCCAACCCATTACCTATCACTTTGCGTTTAGCAAAAGACATGCGTACTCGTCAGAATGACCTGGAAACATTACCGCTAAAAGGACATGCAAACAAACAGAATCAACCATTAATTTCACTGGGTGAATTAGGTGATTTTATCGAATCAACCGCCGACAAAGCCATTTACCATAAAGACTTAAAACCCGTGGTTTATGTCACAGCTGAATTAGAAGGACGTACACCGGTTGAAGTCATCACCAGCATTAAAGCCGATCTAAATAATACTGATATTACTCCTCAAGACTGGCAATCGCGCAATTTCTTCAATCCTGGTGGCGGTATTTCCTGGCAAATACCTGATGATATCAGCTTAGTATGGGACGGTGAAGGCGAATGGGACACAACAATTCGGGTATTCCGCGATATGGGCTTAGCCTTTGCTTTTGCCCTGGTAGGTATATTTTTTGTCATGCGACTGCAAACAGGTTCTACCGCATTATCTCTAATTATCATGTCCTCTATCCCCATGACAGTAATAGGTATTATGCCTGGCTTCTGGATGCTAAATCAGTTTGGTGAACGCTTTATCGGTAACAGTCCAGACCCGGTTTTATTTACCGCTACCGCCATGATAGGAATGATAGCGTTAGCAGGCATCGTTATTCGTAATGGGCTAATCCTCATCGAATTTATTGTACAAGCCAGAAATAATGGCATGGCACTAGAAGAAGCCTTATTACAAGCAGGTGCTATTCGTATGCGCCCGGTATTATTAACTGCAGGCACCACATTGTTAGGTAATCTGATTATTACCCTAGACCCTGTTTTTAGTGGTTTAGCCATTGCCATTATTTTTGGTATTTTAGCCTCCACCTTATTTACCTTACTGGTGATTCCCGTGGTTTATTATCTGGTTTATTCACCGGTAGCAGAAAAGATTTAGGAGAGCCTTATGACAAATATGATCAATAAAATCAAACCTTTTACCGTGCCTTTACTCACAATCGTTGGGCTTTTGCTCAGCATTATGTGGATGGCAGGTGCATTTGACTCTAAAATAAAACCCGACGAACTGGTCTCTAAGACTGTTTTTAAAGGTGACTTTTTAACACTCAGCAACACGCCCATGCAATTGCACGAAGATGTACCCGCTACCGTGCGATCCAAACAAACCACCCATGTTGCTGCCAGAATATTAGCACCTATAAAAGCCATTCATGTAAAAGCCGGCGATCTGGTCAATAAAGGTGATCTACTAATCGAATTGGATAATAGAAACAACCGCGCCAATGTTGCTCAATCAAAAGCCAACATCAATGCCATTCTTGCCAAATTAAAGCAGGCCAAGTCACATTACAGCCGAACAAAAAATCTATACAGCAAAGAAAGTGTCACTAAAGCACAGTTAGAACAGGCCAGCGGAAATTACAACAACTTAAAAGCCCAACTGGCCAGTTCCAGACAACAATTAGAATCATCCCAAACTACCTCAAGTTACAGTCAAATTAAAGCGTATTTTACGGCGAGAGTAATCGATCGCTTTGCAGAACCCGGTGATCTCGCCTCCCCTGGCATAAAATTACTCACGCTATACGACCCTAAATCCTTACGGGTTGATGCTAATGTCCGAGAGTCACTGGCATTAACACTTAGCATAGGGCAACAATTAGAAACTCAAATTCCGGCATTAAACAAAACAATCATGGCAACCATTGAAGAAATTGTGCCTGCGGCAGACCCCGGAGCGCGTAGTTTTTTAATCAAAGCAAAAATTGAACATAATGGTCAATTACTACCAGGGATGTTTGCCAGAATTCGCATTCCCTCAGGAAAACAAAAACAACTTATTATACCCAGCTCTTATATTAAACAAATGGGGCAATTAGATGTGGTCTGGGTTTTAGAAAACAACAACCCTATCCGACGGTTTATTCGTATTGGTCAAAAATCAGGGGAT
>WTAG01000469.1 GCA_013139755.1 Methylomarinum sp.
TCTTCTTACCCATCATTCCAAAAACAATAATTGCCGAAACAACAATGCCAGACATATAAATATTTTCCTGACTTGCACCCAGTAAATACGCGGTTCCACTACCGATCCCCATACCTACACCGGTAAAAGCCAAACTACGCATTAACCGACAATAGGGACAATTTCTATCATATCCTCTCATGCATTTCCCCTTTTATGAGTTCAACCATCAAATCAACATGTTTATCAGAATCATTTAACGCAGGAATATAGCGATACGATTGCCCGCCCGCTTCCTGAAAAATAGCTTTATTAGCCATTTCAATCTCTTCTAATGTTTCCAAACAATCGACAGCAAAACCAGGACAAATCACATCAACCGACTTTATCCCTTGCTCAGGTAATACTTGCAACACTTCAATACAGTAAGGCTGCAACCATTTCGCTTTACCAAATCGAGATTGAAAAACAATTTTCCACTGGCCTTCTGTTAACGACAATTTTTCTGCTAATAATTCAGCCGTACAATGACATTGATCAAAATAAGGGTCACCCCATTCAGTTAACTTAGCAGGTAAACCATGAAATGACATCAATAACATGTCGTTTTTACCATGTTTTTCCCAATGCGTCTTAACCGAATCTGCAAGCGCCTCTATATATATAGGCCTTTGATAATAATCACTGACAATACGAACAGAAGGAATATACCACCACTTCATCACGCGCTGAATCACCGCATCATAAACTGAAGCTGTAGTGGTTGAAGAATACTGAGGATATAAAGGGATAACGATTAACTCATCAATCTGGCTTTTTTTATACTTAGCCAATTGCTTTACAATTGATGGCTTACCATAACGCATGACATGATCAATTGAAAATGAATCACCATCAAATTGCTTTGCGACTTTTTCAGCCAATTGCTGCGTCCAAAAGACCAAAGGCGAGCCGTTCTCTTGCCAAATTTTTTTATAAGCTTTTGCTGATTTTCGCGGTCGAAAGGGTAATACAAAGAAGTTTAAAATAATCCACCAAAGCGAGCGAGGTAGATTGACAACGCGTGGATCCCAAAGAAATTCTTTAAGATAGCGTCTGACAGCAGACGTAGTCGGTGCTTCGGGTGAACCTAAATTCACCAGAAGCACCCCTACTTTTTTAGTTACGGCGTTCTCACGCACCATAATTACTTACTATTTCGATTAATAAGGTTTAAAAATTCCATTCGAGTACTGCGGTCTTCCCTAAAAATACCGGTCATCACAGATGTTGTCATTACTGAATTCTGTTTTTCAACGCCTCGCATCATCATACACAAATGCTTAGCTTCGACCACAACCGCCACACCTTTAGCACCAACTGACACCTCAACAGCATCTGCAATTTGCTTAGTCAGTTTTTCTTGAATTTGCATACGTCGTGCATACATATCGACAATACGCGCCAACTTAGATAAGCCAATAACTTTACCATCAGGAATATATGCAATATGACATTTACCGATAAAAGGCAATAAATGATGCTCACATAAAGAATACAGTTCAATATCTTTTACGATAACCATATCTTCAGTGTCAGCTTTAAAAATCGCACCATTTAACACTTCTTCTAGTGTTTTATCATAGCCATTATTTAAAAATTTAAAAGCTTTAGCAGCACGAGCAGGTGTATCAACCAAACCCTCACGCGTTACATCCTCACCCGCTGCTGTAATAATCTTAGAAAAAAGCTCTTCCATTGTTCTGTCTCTGTTTTAAGAATAGCGGGCGATTATATCACAGACAAATACAGTTTAACGCCTCTAATACAACCGTACTATCTGCACCCTTTTTAGTCGCTTGTTCACTTAACGTTCTACGCCATGCTCTAGCGCCCGATACACCATGAAATAAACCTAAAATATGACGGCTCACACTATGTAATCGCCCTCCCTCTTTGATATGCTGATCAATATAAGGGATTAATTCCATCACTACTTGATGCCGTGTCTTAATCGAATCAGTACAATCATATAATTGCGCATCTACCTCGGCCAATAAATAAGGATTGTGATAAGCCTCTCTACCCACCATCACCCCATCAACCTGCTGCAATATCTCCTTGCTTTGTTCTAAAGACGTTAGCCCACCATTCAATGAAATAATTAAATCAGGAAAATCTTTTTTAATCTGATAAACCACATCATAACGTAAAGGCGGCACTTCTCTATTCTGCTTAGGTGATAAGCCTTTTAACCACGCTTTTCTGGCATGAACGATAAATGTTTGGCAACCTGCACCCGACACAGTAGAAATAAAATTCACTAACTCTTCATAAGAATCTTGCTCATCAATCCCAATACGGGATTTGACTGTCACAGGAATAGAAACCACTTGCTGCATGGCATTAACACATTCTGCCACCAAATCTGGTTCGGCCATTAAACAGGCACCAAAACGACCATTTTGAACGCGATCACTCGGGCAACCTACATTAAGATTCACCTCATCATAACCATAATCCTCAACAATCCGAGCACAACTGGCTAAATCAGCAGGATTACTCCCGCCCAATTGAAAAGCAACCGGATTTTCAGCTGAGTTAAACCCCAAAAACCGCTGCTGATCACCATTTAAAATAGCCCCAGTTGTCACCATTTCTGTATATAACAGCGCATTATTGCTTAATAAACGATGAAAATAGCGACAGTGGCGGTCAGTCCAATCGAGCATTGGGGCAATGCTGAAGCGATGCAATGGGTATAAAGAATCTTTAGTGGTCATTAAATATTAATCAAATATTCCCCCTCCTTAACCAGAAGGAGAAAATCAAAAAAAAGGCACACTATTTTAAAAATAGTGTGCCATCACAACCGCCTATTATAGCTTTAATCAATTTATAAACATTTTTTTCTTAGATTCACCTAATAAGTGCAATTCATTTTTTAAGAATTAAGACAACCAACTAGAGTATATGTCATCCGAGCGATATCCAGGATATACCCACTATGCCATAGCGGTTGAACCTATAGATCAACCGGTGACGTTTAATTTAGTCTACGCCAAGTAATACGGCAGCCACTATAGCGACAACAGAAATGGCTAGAGCGTATAGTATTAACTTAAATGTTCGATGTTTTGTTTTCTCGACACAGTCAAGACAAGATTTATGATCCTTAAAGGTGTAAATTGTTTGACCATCGCGAATACAACCCGTTTCAATACCGTCAAGGCTTTTCCCACACCGATAACATTGATTGTTTTTTTCACGTTTATTAGTGACAAATACTTTTCGTATTGAATAACCACCACATCCAACAAGTAAAACGATAGTTAAAATATCAATTATTCTCATAGAAAACACCTAATCCCAGTACACTTGTCTAACAAGAAAAAATCCTGACTCGCTGTCGAATTTATTTTATCCGCGTTTAACTGATGAACCAAGCTACTCAATTGATCAAAATGAAATGGTTTTTCAATAAATGCATCCATGCCAGCCTTAAAACACTTTTCTTTAAGACTATCATCTGAAGAACAGCCAATAATCGGGAAAAAATGTCCCATTTTTCTAATGACCCTTGCAGCCTCTAAACCATTCATTTCAGGCATATTGATGTCCATAATGCAAAAGTCATATTGACCTTTATTTTGTTGGGACATTTCCACTGCTTTTAAGCCATTTGATGCAATATCACAATCATAGCCCCAGTCTTGCATGATCTCTTGATAAAGCAATTGTGTCATTTGATCGTCCTCTGCAATTAATATATTCATATTGTTTTTTTGTTTATAACAGAATCAAAACTCCACCGCCCTGCACCAGCAAATAACAATGGCATAAACATAACTAGATAAAGCAAGGGCAGTTTAAAATGACCATGCCCTTTATTTGTAATTGCGTAACCTTGCCAGACTTCAGATAAAGTATGCCATTCAGAAGACCAATGCACAGTATTGATTGCAACTACGGTTAAAGTAATTAATAACAGCGAAAACAATCGCCAATCCACCATAGCTAAAACTTTAAAACTGAAATCGTTTACCTTTAAAAAAAGATGAATAGTTTTTCTGCTGCATTTTTTTTCTGACTAAGGAAAGGGTTGAGTATTTAATTTTTTCAGTCATAAAATCTTTAACTAGCCCTAGCGTTTCTTTGTTATTAAAGAAGTGCTGCCGAAACTCTCCACGCCCCATAAACCCAACTTTCCATCTTAATAATATCCAGCTCAATTTATTTTTGGGTAGATAAGACTTTCCTTTTAGCGTCTCTCTAAAAGCGTGAGGTAACCAGTCTAATGCTAAAAATAAATCACTTATTTCAGCAACAACATGATCAACAGCCTGTTCATTTTTAACATCTAGCTGTTCAATTAATGTATCGATTTGTTCAGCCAGATTTTTATACTCATCAAATCCACCACCGGTTAAACTCAAAGACGCAATTTCTTTATAGTAATCGTCTCTAGTTGCAGCACGTTTCCGACTACTGGTTAATTTTACAAACTCGGTATAAGCACCTAACAGCCATAGTACTTTATAAACAGACCACAATTTATGGTTTGTAAATGATTTATAGGAATTAGCCACTAAACGATCATGTGATTGAACAAATGCCAAGGTTTGTTGTTCATAGGGCTTAAAGGTTTCAGCAGAAAAATCACCCTCATTTGTTAAAATCAAGTGTGCCAAAGTCGAGACACTGTTAAATGACACATACAACCCTTTTGAAAACAGCGGATCTATAAAACCAGCGGCATGGCCCAACAAGGCAAACCGCTCTCCCACCACTTGTTTTGAGCTGTATTGAATGCGCCCTGTTCGTGTCCAGCCACGTACCGCTTTCGTATTTTTGAACTGTTTTTTAAGGTCTGGAAAGCGCGAAATAAAAGCACAAAATTCTTCTTTAGCACAGATTGTTTTGTCTTCGGGATACAGTCTTGTATCTAACTGCAAGCCTACGCTGCAAAGTGGATTGGTCGATTTATCATGGTTATTAAAAGGAATCACCCAAAGCCACCCTCCTTCAAAAATATGATGTAAGGTTCCTTCTGCCACACTAAAAGGAAAGCCATACTCTTGCTGTGAAAGCCCTGTCTGATGATAATCTGGCACATCCACCATATGCGTAAAAATGGTTCTTGAATGGGTTTTAAGATTAAAATATCTCAACTGAAACTTTTCAGCCAAAATAGATTTAAAACCGCCTGCATCAACAATATAATCTGCACTAAAGTCTCCTGCAGAGGTTTTAATATTAACGGACTCAGAGGTAATCTCTATATCACTCACGGCCGTGTCTTGATAAACCTTTACTCCGTAAGATATGGCTGTTGCAACCATAAACTGATCTGAATCCTGTCGAACCAGATGTAATTCATGACCGTGAGGCTGGTTAGGAATAACCGCCTGAAACGCTTTCTCTTTATTTTGATATTTACCTTCTGAATGATGCAGAAAACTAAAATGCCGCTTCACCCCATGCGAAGTACCTATCAACGGCATATAGTTTTCTGAGCTGTAATACGCCAGTTCAGTAACATCATAAAGTTGAGCCATAGCCCTCAATGTTTCTGAATTCTCAAGAATCATCGATTCACCTATGGCAAATCTTGGATGATTTTTAGCTTCAAATACAATGACTGTTTTACCCTGCTTGGCAAGAATAGTTGCCAGACACGAGCCTGCAATACCTGACCCTATAATTGCTATATCATATTGTTGTTTCATAACCAGTGCCTATATTATGCGCCCTACTCTGTTGAGTATGACTTTAAGGGGTTAAGCGATTTGTATTTATCTATTTAATGCTATGTCTATTTGAACTAACAGATCATTAAGCCAGTTGAGCATGTCTGTTCAACACCTCAATAAAGTCTTCGGGTTCAGGTCTAATTCGATAATTATTAGTTAAGTCACTGTATATAATTGCCCCCGTAGCATCAGTAATAATAACGGTTGGATAAACAGTATCTTTCTCATAACCCAGCATTTCCATTCCTGCGGGTAAGCCGTTTTTCATTTCTATGCCCAGAGTTTGAGCCGCACGATTATCAGCGTCGGTTAAAAAGATAAACGGCACATCAAATTTGTCTGCCAGTACCTGAGTATTCTTTTCTGGTTGCGGTGCGCACAGCACAACTTTTGCGCCTAGAGAGGACAGTTTTTTATATTGAGTCGCGACTTCTTTAATTTGTGCCATACATAAGGGGCACCAGTTACCTCTAAAGAAAATATATATCATTGGCGCACCGTTAAAAATATCTGAATTTATAAGCTTGCCTTGAATATCAAGTGCTTCAAATAGGGGTAATGGCTTACCTATTCGTAAAGCCTGATTGACCTCACGGCCCAATGATGAATACCAAAAGTTGTACAAGATAAAGAAAACAAAACCCGTACATGCCAGCACTATACTCACGTTATTAAAGACATTTGACTCGGCTGTTCCTAAAGGACTGAAAATTGATACTGCATAACCATACATTGATAATGCTAACCCTATGATTGCAGTCAGTGTTAGTAATGGAAAATGCAGGGTTGTTCTAGCCACACTTTTAAACATCATCACTCGGCTGATGAATAACATAATAGGCATTGTTATCAAAACAGCGCCTAACCAGATAAAGTTCAGTCCTGAAGTAGCTAGGTAATAGATTCCATAACCACTTATTCCCATTGCAAACATCGGGAACATGCCAATAAAAAGAGATTTGATTTTGTTCATAGTAATTTCCTTAAATTTAATATAGTACGTAGGTACTATATTAGTACTATCGTACTATTTACACAAGATTTAATAAAAATATTTCTTCAAAACAAACACCACTTTTATTTTGACACCTACTGACAGCCGCTAATTTACTAGTTCTGTCTTATAAATTAACCACACCACCATCAGCAATTATTTCTTCTCCAATAATAAAAGAGGATTCAGGTGATGCTAAAAATGCGACGACATTTCCAATATCACTTGGCATTCCAATGCGTTCGATTGGAATTAAATCGGTAAACTGCTTTTTTACCTGTTCGATTGCTTCGGCAGGCAGTCCAAGCTTTTCAAACACGGGTGTATCAATTGTCCCAGGGCTCACCACATTTACGCGGATACCTCGTGACATCAACTCCACTGACAAGGTTCTTGCCAATGAGCGGACAGCCGCTTTACACCCTGCATAGACAGACATACCAGGAAAACCTTTATGAACCGCAATAGAGGCAATTAAAATAACAGAGGCATTATCATTCAAATACGGCAGTGCTTTTTGTACGGTATAAAATACACTCTTAAAATTAAGTGCCGTCATCGCATCAAAACTTTCTTCATCAAACTGATCAAATGGTTGAATACTACCTGCTCCAACTGCACCTCCCGCATTGACGACCAGAATATCCAATTTTCCTACTTGTTGTTTTGTGCTGTTAAATAAAGATTCCAGTGATTCATTATTTGTCACATCACAAGAGATTGGAGCAAAGTTACCAGATAACATCTGACTTGAACTTTCTAATGTCTGTTTATCTCTACCGACAATAATCCCTTTCGCTCCTTCATCATTTAATTTATGAGCAATACCTAAACCAATACCACTGTTACCGCCAGTGACTAATGCCGTTTTTCCTGTCAATTTCATTTTGTTAACCTTATTTATGCTTTTATTTCCCCTACTAACAGAGGGGTTTATTGAGGCGTATTAAATTTAATTTTAAAAATATCCGCCTTACCCTCTTGCAAAATTTTGTCGCAGCATTCATTCCATTTAAAGAGCTGAATTCTCACGGGTGAATATTCAGTTTTATTTGATTCAACTACGGATGTAAGATCTAGCAAAGAAGATGTCACACAACAATCAAACACATCCAGGTGAGCAATCAAGGCATACGATTCGCCATCTTCTAGCATCACAGTTGTATCTTGAGCAACCGTATAAAAAAGGCCATTGATAAAAAACTTAAGTGCATCATCCCGAAGAGGTTTTATCGCTAAAAATTCAGCTTTATTATGTAACTTAGTAAAGGCCTCAATACTCTCCCACTGAAAAAACCCTCCCATTTTTAAGTCATCCAGCTTGGAGCATGATTCAGTCACTTCATAAGTCCTTAAAACCTGCCCTCCCAGTTCAGACGCAATAGGTTGTACTTTAGGAAAGTACTGTTCATAAAACTGAGTTTCCTTACCTTCAATAAGGGTTGCAAAAGCTAATTCAATTAGCTTTCCTGCTTTAAATGTGATGCTTGTGCTGAACATTTATATTCTCCAAATAATATGTTTATTTCCGATGTCATTTACCTACCTGATATTAGCGCGCCAACTCTAGTAACTCACCTTTGCTGCCAACAACCTGACCTGTACGAATATGGTCATCCAATCCTTTTGTTAACCCTTTTAACGCTTTGGTTAACATGGGACGCATCAATAGTTTCCCCATTAACCAGCCTATAGGGCCAAACTTGGGTACAAACTTTAAAGTGATGGATATCTTCGATTTATTAGAATTAATTGGCGTGAGTTCAAAATGAGACGTTGCAGTTTTTAATGGCATGGGAAAATCATATAAATCGAATGCGTAACTACGCCCTTCTTCATACTGGATTATCTTTTCTTTAAGACTGCTGCCATCATAAAAATAGCATTGTCGTTTTGCCCCAAGCCCTGTTTTTTGACTGCCTAATATTTTAGATTTTTCTATACCAGGGTTGTATTTATAGACACTGCCAAAATCGTCTAAAAATTTCCAAATAGTTTTAGTATCACTGTTCATTTCTCTAGTTACTTGTACGCTGTGCATGAGCCTTCTTCTTTTATTGTTAACAAAAAATAGATGCGTCCATTTTATACAAACAATAAAGACAATCAATGACGGTATAGGTACAATTGCTATCCATTCATCCAATATAAAGTAACAAAAACAAATATACCTTATTGTATGCCCGTAATAATTAGAGAAAGATTATGTCTATTGATGTACTAGCCAACGTTCTATCTGTCGGTCAACTAGGCAGTAAAGTCATTTGCCAGCCAACGTTGTGTGAGCCTTGGGGATTAAATTTTTCTACCCAAAAAATGTCCATGTTACATTTTGTTCTGGAAGGCGTTTGTTGGGTAAAGAACAATAAATCTGGCCAGGCTATTCGTTTAATGCAAGGCGATATTGTTTTTTTTACGGGCAATGACTGGCATGGTTTAAGCAGTAACCCAGAGCTTGAAACGGTTGATTACAGAACGTTTGACTTTGAACTCAATCGTTCCAGACTTGATACAGAATATTGCGAAGTCTGCCGACTTTTTTGTGCCTCTTATAAACTTGAAGGTGACATGGCACAACCCTTCTTCTCTTTGTTACCTAAGTTTATACATATAAAAGCCAATGAAATTAAAGACAATCCGCAACTAGACCGTCTCTTACAACTCATCATCAGTGAGAATAAATCTGATACCATTGGCTATTCAGTCGTTACATCAAGTCTAATTGACGTATTATTGGTTTACATCATTCGCCACTGGATTAAATCCCCTCAATTAGAGTCATACAGCTGGATTACTTCTTTACAGGATCCAAAATTAGGGCCTGCTATTGAATTAATTCATAAATACCCCAGCAAAAAATGGGATGTGGACAAGCTTGCCAATACCGTATTTATGTCCCGTTCGGCTTTTTCAAAGCGATTTTCTGAATCCACGGGTTGTAGTCCTGCGGCTTATCTTGCTCGCTGGCGAATGGATCTTGCCGCAAAGTTTCTACGTGAAACTCACTTACCTATCTACAACATAGCCAATGAAGTGGGTTATGAATCTGAGACCTCTTTTAGCAAAGCGTTCAAAAAGTATCGCACAGTCTCTCCTGTTGAATATCGAAAAACTAAAACAATTGAAATGCCTACACAACATTAGCCGCAAGAATAATGAAATTTGATTAGCGCAGTACAATTTCCCTTTCAATAATAGTACGTATGTACTAATATAAATCAACTACCCCTCTTTTTTAAAAAAAGAAAATCCCTCTGTTTACTAAAAATAACTGGCTTATACTGATGAAACAAGGCGAACAAACAAGACTTAATATTATAAAAGCTGCAAACAAACTGTTTTATCAGCAGGGATTCCATAAGACTGCATTTAGCGATATTGTAAAAGAAGTGGGATTAAGCAAAGGCAATATCACTTATCACTTTAAATCTAAAGACGATATCTTGCAGGCTGTTTTTCAACGAAGAATAACAAACACAAAAGATGTTTTAGCGTCTTGGGATGAACAACACCCTGATGCAAAAGATAGACTGAATTGTTTTATAGAAAGCTTAAAAGAAGGGAAATCTGATTTAACCAAATATGGCTGTCCAAACGGCACTTTAGCTTCTGAACTGGGAAAAAACAATGCCCTCACCCGTGAACTCAGTCAGGATCTATTTGACTTAATTCGTCACTGGTTAGGGCAACAATTTATCAACCTTGGGTTTTCGCCAGAACAAGCAAATGATAAAGCATTAGAACTCTTTAGCCGAGGACAAGGTATTTGTATACTAGCCCAGGTATACAATGATGAAACCTTGTTTCTAACTGAAATAGATAAATTAAAAAAACTAGTTGATTAAGGTTAGTCCTTTTTCACAGTTGTTTTACATGACTCTTAACAAAGCACTGGTTTTAAAAATAGACTTATTGGCAGGTTTACCAATACTCTGGTGAATTTAATGATTTGGCACATCGAACAGTACCTTGCGTTTTTGCAAGAAAGCCTTCTACTATTTCCTGAGCCATCCAGGCTTCTTCAGGGTATTTCAATTTATAAGGCGGTTTAAGCTTGTGTCCTGCCTTGAAACCAGTGCGCATGTAATAATTTGGATCACCATAGACAAGCACTATCTCAGCGCCACGTTCTTTTAGAGTTTCAAGTCCCTTATTAATGAGCAGTG
>WTAG01000319.1 GCA_013139755.1 Methylomarinum sp.
TAATCAAACAGCGAAATAACATTATTTCATCCCAAAATAAGCAGCAATACCCACGATAAGCAGAATTACAACTGCAATCCACAAGCCTTTTTTATCACCCTCTTTTTTCTCAGAAGATATTGTCACACCCTCTATTCGAGCATTAACTGCTTTTGATTTACCATCTTCACCATGCTCAACTTGATAATAAACAGTTTCTCCACGATATGGTCGTCTTTCTGAGCCTTTTAATGCAGAAATATGAATAAAAATATCATCACTGCCATCATCAGGTTTGATAAAACCAAATCCACGATCATCTTTCCAGGTTTTTAAAACCCCTTTACTTTCTGTCATTGCCATATAAATCTACCTCTCATAAATATGTCTTTCAGCATAACTGCTATTCATGTGACCCAAGTCACAGCAATGATTTTATAACATCCACAACCTACTTGTCTTTAAAATACATGACTACAAAAAACCTAGTTATACGATACAAAGTATAGATTCAAACCATGTGGATAGAATAACAGTATAAATCACTAATATTACTAGATAGCTGCACGCATAGAAACTTTGACATATCAAAGACTTGTCCTGTAGATGACTGATAATCCATAACAGTAAACAACTGTTGATATATCTTTACCTAATTGATCAAGAAAAAATGGTAAGCCCACTCCCGTTTTCCCCTAAGAACTGGTCGCCACCTAATGCAGGCCTTAATTTGACTTTTTTTGTGAAGGAGGGGCTTTTGCCTTTCTCAAAAATTGAGACAACTATGATAATAGTTTTAATTTCTTAAGCCAGTAACGGAGGAAACATCATGAAAAAAATATCTTAGTTGGGGTGGATTTTTGACTTATCTTACCAAGTACCGGTTTTGTAAATGAGATACCTGCCTCTAATTACATAAATGATGATCTGGTACTAGCAATCAGCCTTTAAAATATTTTTCGATTCGGTCAAACGCTAGGTTAATCGTATCTTCATCGACGCAGTATGCCATCCTCACATGATGTTCACCTGAAGGTCCAAAAGCACTGCCTGGTGTGACCGTAACTCTGGCATTGTTAAGTAAATCTATGGCAAATTCTTTCGAATTTGTATGGGCTGCAATTATTTTTGGAAAAACATAATATGCCCCTTCAGGTTTTTGATTTGCAAAAACATGCGGTATATTGTCGAGTCTTTGGCAAATTAGCTCTCTACGACTATTCAGAATTGTTTCAAATTCCTGTTTATGATCAGAGGGCTTACTCAATGCAACAATACCCGCCAACTGGGAAATACGCGGTGCACAAATCATAGTTGCATCATGTACTTTAAGCGCTTCATATTTCAACTCGGCAGGCATTATCATGTAGGCTAATCGCCAGCCACTCATGGCATAAGATTTTGAAAATGAATGCAAATAAACAATGTGTTCTTTAAATTCCTCGACGCTGGCGAGATTAAAATATTTATCCTTGTTATCGTAAACAAAGGCACTATAAGGGTCGTCGATAATAATCAGTATATTGTGTTGCTTGGCGATCTCACCTACACGGATCAATTCAGCTTCGGAAAATATTTTTCCCGTAGGGTTTGATGGACTAACAAGAACGATAGCCTGCGTTTTATCAGTAATTAAGTCGGGTAATAAATCAATATCCAAAGACCAGTTATTATTTTCATCCAGCGGCCAGTAAACCGGTTTACCAGAGAATAAATTAATTTGCTGGATGTGTGATGCAAAACACGGGTCAGTCAGGATAATCTCATCACCCGGGTCGAGCATGGTATGAAACAGTGTGTTCAAGCCTTGCATATTGCCGGCACTGATCATCACATTATCATCTGCATCAACATCGATACCAGTCTTTGCTCTGTGTTCTTCCACGACCAGTTCACGTAGTTCAGGCAGACCGTCGGGTAAAGTATATTTGCCTGCATCAAGATCATCATCAAGATACTGTTTGACCCCCCTACGAATATATTCAGGCGTACGAAAAGACGGTAGCCCCCAAGTGAGCGATGCAGCACCCTCTACCCTGGCACTTAACATGGCCATCTCTTTAATAGCTGAGATGCGGGTTTTGTGAACGTTCGTGGAAACGATATCAGTAATAAAAGTCATTGGTTTATATTAGGTCCGCAATTCCAAGAGTTGAGAAGTATCAGTTTAAATTTTTATTCAGCCTGAATAGTTGTCGTACTTTATTCCACCAGAAAATAGTCGACCCTACCATTAATTTCTATTTCATTTTTTCCTGACCCTATAATCGTTTGTCGGTCTAGTCTGTGTGAAAATGCAGAAATTTCGTAAACGAACGGGACGGCACTACATAATAGGTCTCAATACAGTGTGTTAATCAGCATCTAATATTTTCCAGCTATCAGCAATATTTATTTCCATCTACAAACTACAGACCATTGATTAATAATAGCCGTTTTTTAACAACTGATACATTATTGTGCTGAAATTGAAAAAAAATTGCTTGCTGATTAACATCAACAGCAATCAATTAAGTCCACCCTCACTGCTTTTCATTGTTTATTTGAAATTAAAATCAACAATCACGATTTAAATTAATACGCGTTGGTGATAAGGTAGCCCCAAAAAACAGACCAAGGAGTTCCAATTATGGCTTTAGTATCATTGCGACAAATTTTGGATTATGCCGCAGAACATAGTTTTGCCGTGCCAGCATTTAATGCCAGCAATATGGAGCAGGTGCAAGCCATTATGCAAGCGGCAGATGCGTGTGACAGCCCAGTCATTATACAAGGCTCGGCAGGGGCAAATAACTATGCTGGTGAAGTATTTTTACGACATTTAATCGCAGCAGCGGTAGAGCAATATCCGCATATCCCCGTGGTTATGCACCGAGATCATGGCCCGGCGCCAGCAATTTGTGCGCAAGCGATTCAGTCCGGTTTTAGCTCGGTAATGATGGATGGCTCTTTGCTGGAAGATATGAAGACACCATCATCCTTTGACTATAACGTAAACGTAACTCGTACCGTGGTCGATATGGCACATGCTTGTGGCGTGTCAGTTGAAGGTGAAATTGGCTGTTTAGGATCAATAGAAGATAATGCAGATTCAGCTGATCACAGTCAATTATTAACCGACCCCGATGAAGCGGTTGAATTTGTTAAGCAAACACAGGTTGATGCCTTGGCAGTCGCTATTGGAACCAGTCATGGCGCTTATAAATTTAGCAAACCGCCCACTGGTGATGTTTTGGTCATCAGCCGCTTAAAAACATTACAGCAACGCCTGCCCAATACCCATTTTGTCATGCATGGCTCAAGTTCCGTGCCGCAGGACTGGCTAAAAAGCATCAATGATTATGGTGGCGATATTGTTCAGACCTATGGTGTACCCGTTGATGAAATTGTCGAAGGTATCAAGTATGGGGTGCGCAAAGTTAACATTGATACTGACTTACGGATGGCCTCAACCGGCGCCATTCGCCAATACTTAGCGCAACAAGAAAACGCCTCTGATTTTGATGCACGC
>WTAG01000107.1 GCA_013139755.1 Methylomarinum sp.
TTGATTCATATCGGTGTCTTTTTCTTCATTCATGCTTAAAAATAACTGAACACGGCAAAGTGCTCACCTTGCCACATAACGAACTTCTAGACTAAGTTACCAGTCTCATGATATAAAGTAATGACCCATTTGGTTCAAAAATAATAAAAATGAGGCAGAGCTATGGATCAATTTTCCTACGGCTTTGGGTTAATAAATTTATTGCGCGAGGCGCCGGGAAATTCTGTTATTTGGGAAAAGTTTTTAACTCAACTCACCAAGCAACTCAACTGTGACGCTAGTTTTCTGTTAATTAGCCACTTGATCAATAGAGACAAAACGCATTTTCTATTTCACTTTAATATCAATGCTGAACAGCTAGAACGGTATGAAGGGCATTACAAGCAATTAGATTTATTTAATTTCTTTGTTGGTAAAAATCCTCGCCAGATTTTTTGTAGCCAAGATTTAGCTTTTGAAGAATTTAATGATGTTGCTGAATATAAAAACCTTATTATCAGTGAGTTACCGTTTCGTTTGGGATTTTCTATTCCTTGCAATCATCATTTTCTCAGTCTTCATATTAGTCGCCATAGACCTTTCAGCAAGCATGAGTTACAGCACAACACACGGGTTCTGCAAGCAATCATTAGCCCGCTTGAAGAGGCTATACATGATGAACAGCAACAAAAAATACACAGCCAACTAATCCATCATAGCCACCTGCCTTTTGACGGTTATCTTATTATTGACCAACATTTAAATATTGTACTGACAGACCCTGTTTATAACGTCATTTTTACAACGCTTGATTGCCTTGATATCAATAAAAACCAACTATCTATCAACGATAACACCCTTAAAAAAGCACTTCTGACACAAATAACCTCCCCTAAAGAACAATTTGAAGCACCGCATGTTTGTACCAATTGTCGTATTGGTTTACTACCCGTTAAAGCGTTAGATAATCTTTATAGCTGGGAATGCTTTAAAGATAATTTTATTCTGACCTTTTCTAGCACAAAATATCAAGATTCAACACTAGCCAGATTAATGGAAATTCACACTCTTTCCAAAAGCGAAGCTCTATGTGCGTTACATTTTATTAATACGCCATCTATTGTAGAAATTGCTATTGAAACTAACCGTTCACAGGATACAGTTAGAAACCATATCAAACGTATTATGCATAAAATGGATGTGCATAATCAGGCGGCTTTGATGAAAAAACTGATTACTTTGGCGTCTTTATAGAGATACCTTTTCTACTATTACATTTCCCTTTTGAATAAAAACATTTTAGGTAATTATTTTTTCCTCCTCGGCACACCGCTTCGCTGCTCCTGCATTACGTACTTGAAGAGTGTAATACAAACAAATCCAATGCTTTCTGCAAGGCTTTAACATCCAAGTTTTCTTCCAAGGCGTCGGTAATTAAATTAATTCCTGCTTCCCGTACTTCATCTAAATTGATGGCCTGTTGATTTTTATAGCCAGCCCAATTTAATAAACTGTTACAAGCTGCTGAAGAATCAAACAGTCCGTGTAAATATGTACCCATAATCTGATGATCTTCTGAGACTGCGCCATCGGGTTTTCCTGCCAATGTCATAACCGGATTTCTTAATGCTTCTCCCTGTGTTATGCCTGCGTGTATTTCGTAACCAGAAACAGCGGTATTATCTGCTGACAAAACACCACTGACTTTCTGCAAACATTTTTCTGCTTGCAATGTGGTTTCCATATCCAAAAAGCCTAATCCATTTATTGAGCCTGGCTGGCCTTCTATGCCCTCTGGATCATGAATGGCTTTACCCAGCATTTGATAACCACCGCAGATACCCATTAGCCGTCCACCATATCGCAAATGTTTGTTGATAAAGCCTTCCCAACCCATGGTTTTAAGCCAATTTAAATCATCTCTTACCGATTTACTGCCGGGTAAAATGATTAAGTCGGCCTCATCACATTCTTTTGGATCTTTAACATATTTAACGCTAAGTTCTGGGTTTAAACGCAACGGATCAAAATCGGTATGATTACTGGTTCTTGGGAATAAGGGAATAACAATATTAAATTGTGTCTTTTTATGCTTTTGCTGCTGATTAATTGCCACTGAATCTTCAGCATCTAAATAAAAATCATGTAGATAAGGCAGTACTGCGAGTACTGGTTTTCCGGTTCTGTTTTCTAACCAATCTATCCCTGGTTGTAACAATGCCATGTCCCCTCTAAAGCGATTGATCACAAACCCAATGATTCTTTTTTGCTCAGTTTCTGAGAGTAATTCTAAAGTCCCGACAATATGCGCAAACACCCCGCCTTTATCGATATCCGCAATTAAAATCACTGGACAATCGACCTGTTCTGCAAAGCCCATATTGGCTATATCACCTTCACGTAGGTTTATTTCGGCTGGACTGCCTGCGCCCTCGACCACCACCATCTGATAATTTGCCAGCAGTCGTTGATGTGATTCTAATACCGCCTGCATCGCTTGCTTTTTAAACAGATGGTATTTCTTTGCCGATTGATTCTCCTTTGCTTTACCATGAATAATCACTTGCGCGGTTTTATCTGAATTTGGCTTTAATAATATCGGATTCATATCGGTATGTGGCTCTAAACCACAGGCAGTAGCTTGTACAGCCTGCGCCCGGCCTATTTCTCCGCCATCGACTGTCACCGCACTGTTTAACGCCATGTTTTGCGGTTTAAATGGTACAACTTTTAAGCCTTTTCGATAATAATAGCGACATAAAGCCGTAACTAAGGCGCTTTTACCGGCATCTGAGGTGGTGCCTTGTACCATCAGAGTTTTTATATTGTTTTTTGTTGATTGCATTGAGAAAGAGAAAGAATAAATTGAGCTAAATTCGTATAATGAGGTTTGTTTAAGCGTTTTTCACAGTTCCCAAGGTTTTGTCGGGTTACGCTATCGCTCACCCAACCTACGAATCACTGCATGAGTTTGACCCTTATTTTAGCCGTTCTACTAGATCACTGGCTAGGAGAACCCCAGAAATACCATCCATTAGTCTTCTTTGGCGATTTAGCCCACCGCATTGAGAAAAAACTAAGTCATACAGACTCTTCAGTCTTGGCACAAAGAATCTTTGGATTGATTGCCTTAATCATTATGGTTTCACCCATGACTGGCTTAATATATCTATTAAGCCAATGGGATTTAGTTAATTTAATTATTTCACCAATCGTTCTTTATTTCTGTATTGCAGCCAATAGCTTAAAACAACATGCGACTAACGTATTAACAGCTCTTGAGTTAAATGATTTAGCCTTGGCACAAACACGTGTTGGCTGGATCGTCAGTCGCCAGACTGAAAAGATGAACGAAGAAGATGTACGCAAAGCCACCATTGAGTCTGTTTTAGAAAATGGGGCGGATGCCGTATTTGCTCCTGTTTTCTGGTTTATTGTTGCGGGCCCTGCCGGTGCTATTTTATATAGACTAAGTAATACATTGGATGCGATGTGGGGTTATAAAAATCCACGTTATTTATATTTTGGCTGGGCAGCGGCACGTTTTGATGATGTTTTAAACTGGGTTCCAGCACGTCTTACTGCTTTAAGTTATGCTTTATTAGGCCAAACCAGATTAGCGATACATTGCTGGAAAAATCAAGCGCATTTATTGGACAGCCCTAATGCTGGGCCAGTGATGACATCCGGTGCGGGGGCGCTTAATTTGCAATTAGGCGGGCCTACCTGGTATCACGGAAAATTAAAAGCCAAAATCTTTTTTGGTACAGATCAGCCGTCTGATAACCAGTCCATTAAAAGAGCTAATAGCTTAGTCACATCCAGTCTTTATTTATGGATTTTTGTTTTAATTTTAGGAGAAACCCTTGCTTGAGCATGGAGGGCATTTAATTGATGCAGCTAAAAAATACAATATTCCCAGAGATCAATGGCTAGATTTATCCACAGGCATTAACCCTAATGGCTGGCCAATTCCTGCTATTCCCGCTGAATGTTGGCAACGTTTGCCAGAATCTGCCGATGAATTGCTTATTGCAGCTAGGCAGTATTACCAATGCCATTCTATTTTGCCTGTTGCAGGCTCTCAAGCAGCGATACAGACCTTGCCTTTATTACGCAAAAAATCTAAAGTCGGCGTATTAACCCCTGCTTATGCTGAGCATGCCCATAGCTGGAAAAAGGCGGGGCATGATGTGATTGAGTTATCGGTAGAAACCATCGAGTCACAATTACCTTTGTTGAATGTTTTGATTTTAATCAACCCTAACAACCCAACAGGACAATGCTTTAGTAAACAACAGTTACTCAGTTGGCATACACAATTAGCACAACATAATGGTTGCTTAATTATTGATGAAGCCTTTATTGATTCGACACCCGAACACAGTCTTTCTAGCCATCCTGTGACTGATGGTTTAATTATCTTACGTTCAATTGGTAAGTTTTTTGGACTAGCAGGCATACGCTGTGGTTTCATTATCGCGCCAGATGCATTGCTGATCGAGTTAAATGAACGACTAGGCCCTTGGACTATCAGTCACCCCAGTCGCTATATTGCTGCACGCGCATTATTGGATGATCAATGGCAAACAAAAACCCGATCTGAATTAAAAACACAATCAACTCGACTGGTTTTGTTATTGAGTGAACAGGGATTGCAGCCAACGGGCGGCAGTGATCTATTTCAGTGGGTTAAAACACCAGCAGCACAGAAGATTTATCAACAATTAGCGACACAAGGCATATTAACCCGCTTATTTAGTGAGCCAGCGAGTTTACGTTTTGGTTTGCCCAAAGATGAGCTGCAATGGAGTCATTTAGAGAGAGTACTAAATAATCTAAATATTTCGTAGCCCGAAGTGTAATCAAGGTTTCCTTAATACCCAGTCCCGGATTCCGTTTCACTGCATCCAGGCTACGTTGCATATATTTAACAGCGCAGTCTTCTTTCCTATTTTGATAAGGCTAAAAGAGCTCTATATTGTCATCCATGTCGGAACTTTGCTCTGCGACCTCTGTCGCTAAACTTTCGGTAAATGCATTAAATAATAGTTCTTGCTTACTCATGACCTTATTAAGATTCATCAGGATAAAAGTTAATGCTTCACGAATTTCCTTACCGGCATCCATTTCTTCCATTGCTTCATCTAACGCAGTATCAATACGATTAAGCAGAAATTCTTCTTGATCCTCGTCTAGGCCCATCCGTAAAAAATCATAATTAAGATCTTGAACCAATTTGTTCATCATCGCTGTACTATCTTTACGGTTGGTAACAATAGTTGAACCTAAATAATACAAACTATTACGAATCATTTTAAATGATTCCAATAAATTGGTACTTTGTTCTGTTAATGCTTCCTGCGTACCTAATGTATTAATTTTTGAATTAACCGCCGAAAGTAAAATGGGCAGCAAATCCTTAATTCTGCCGTAGCGCTCCATATCATCCAGCGGCATATTTTTAACCAATAAGCTCACCCGAGAATAATTAATTATTGTTCTAGCGCCAAAGTCTAAGAAGCGAGCTTCCTTATCGCACATTTCAATCAGTTCTTTTTCTAAAGGGCTGACTGTACCTTCAGATGAGAACCAAAGTTCTTCCC
>WTAG01000239.1 GCA_013139755.1 Methylomarinum sp.
TTTCTCATCTACGCCGGTCAGTACCAGCCGGAAGCAGCCCAGGTCATGGCAAATATCGAAGCCCCCCAGTACCTTGCTGTCGTAGGGAAGCCCAGCACGTTCCAGACCGAGGATGGTACGATCCTGACATCGGTCAGGCCCGAGAGCATACATATCGTGGATGCACCAACCAGGGACCGCTGGGTAGTGGAAACCACACAGCGTACACTTGAGCGTGTCAAGGACCTGAATAGCGATAACCCTGATGCAGTGCGTGCAAAAGAGCATTACAACACCGATGCATCGATATACAGGCAGATGGCACTGGCTGCTCTGGAAAGCCTGAAGACAGAATAACTTTTTTTAATGGGGTCATCTGACCCCCTTTCCTTTTTTATAGTATATCAAGTATAACTTGATGTACTCAAGAAAATCCGACCGAAGGGAGGATTTTGTTCTCTACTATTCTGCATAATACGTGCACACCCATGAACAGTAGATACAGACATAGTCAAAACGAAGAAAGATGAATTGATTTAAAATATAATACGCCATTGATAATAAAGCAACTTATTCCAGAATAACCCAATAAAACATGACAACATTTCCCATAGAAAAAATTCGTGCAGATTTTCCTATATTAAAAGAAAAAATCCGTAACAAACCCTTAGTTTATTTGGATAATGCCGCGACTTGCCAAAAACCTCAGGCAGTGATTGATAGTATTTCTCATTTATATATGCATGAATATGCCAATGTTCATCGTGGCGTGCATACTTTGAGTGTTAAAGCGACGGACCGTTATGAAGGGGCAAGAGAGAAAGTTAAAAATTTTATTAATGCCAGCAGCACCAAAGAAATCATCTTTGTTAGAGGCGCGACAGAAGCCATTAACTTAGTCGCTCAGACTTATGGTAAAGCCAATATCAAAAAAGGTGATGAGATATTAATCACTGCAATGGAACATCATTCAAATATTGTTCCTTGGCAAATGCTGTGTGAAGAAACAGGTGCGATACTAAAAGTCGCACCGATTAATCTACAGGGTGAGCTTATCTTTGATGAGTTTGAAAAATTGATCAGTGATAAAACCAAGCTGGTTTCCGTGGTTCATATGTCTAATGCTTTAGGCACAATAAACCCGGTTAAAAAGATTATTGCTGCTGCTAAAGCAAAAAATATCCCTGTTTTTTTAGATGGCGCGCAAGCTGTTCCTCACATGTCAGTTGATGTGCAAGCATTGGATTGTGATTTTTATGCATTTTCTGGACATAAGCTTTATGCCCCATCAGGTATTGGTGTGTTATATGGTAAACAAGCCTTGTTAGAAGCCATGCCTCCGTATCAAGGCGGTGGCGATATGATACGTAAAGTAACTTTCGAAGAGACTGAATATAATGCCTTACCCTATAAATTTGAAGCCGGTACACCCAGTATCGCAGATGTAGTGGGTTTAGGTGCTGCAATTGATTATCTAACAGAAGTTGGTATGGATAATATTGCGGCTTATGAAGCTGAATTATTAGATTACGCGACTGAAAAAGCCCAGAAAATAGAAGGGTTGCGAATTATTGGGGAAGCCAAAGATAAAGGCGCGATTCTTTCGTTTGTGCTTGATAAAATTCATCCGCATGATATTGGTACTATGTTGGATAGCTTAGGTATTGCTGTCAGAGCGGGACATCATTGTGCCATGCCTGTAATGGACTTTTTTGAAGTGCCCGCCACGGCAAGAGCTTCTTTTGCAATGTATAATACCAAAGAAGAAATTGATGTATTAATGAACGGAATAGAGCAATTGATAGAGGTGTTCGGCTAATGTTTGATGATTTAAGGGATTTGTACCAGGAAGTGATTTTTGACCATAACAGAAATCCACGTAATTTTAGAGTCATGGAAGATGCTGATCGCAAAGTAGAAGGCTTTAATCCTTTGTGCGGTGATAGATTAACTTTGTTTTTGAAGATGAATGGTGATGAAATTACCGATGCCAGTTTTCAAGGTTCAGGTTGTGCTATTTCTACCGCTTCAGTCTCGTTAATGACTGAAATTATAAAAGGTAAAACAGAAGCGGAAGCTGAAGCATTATTTAAGCAGTTTCATGAAATGACTACGGGTAAAGAGGAAGAGGTTAATCTAGAAGCCATTGGTAAATTAGCGGTTTTAGCGGGCGTACGTGAATATCCAGCACGAGTGAAATGTGCAACTCTGGCCTGGCATACTTTAGATGCGGCTTTGAAGAATGAAGAGAGTTCTATTTCGACTGAATAGGTATTTTGTTTTATAAAATGACAATAAAACAATCGCAACATAAATACTCAGGAAAACTAGCCGTTCTTTATCAAGGTTTAGGTGATTTAGAACAGTTTAGAGAACTCGCTGAACGGCTCAATGTACCGTTGTTAGAGTCCGCCAATAAAAAAACAGCTGAAGATTTTTTCTTAACCTGGCGTGATGGCTGTTTAAAGCTGTTGGATAAAGAGCTATTAAAAAAAGGCGGATTAACAGTCGATATTGAGCCGCGTCCCGGAGAGCAACGCTCATGGCCAGCGCCTAAAAACGGTGCATTAGCTCAAGCTTTAGGGCGCAAAACTCAAACAATTATTGATGCCACTACAGGGTGGGGGCAAGATAGCCTGCATATTTTTCGGATGGGTTATGATTTGCGCTGCATAGAGCGTTCACCTGTAATGATAGCGTTATTGGGTGATGCCTTTAAGCGTTTGTCTGAGGTTGATTGGGTTAAAAATTTAGATGTTAAAATGCCTGATCTACTGGCGGGCAATGCCATTGATGTTTTGGCAAATCTAGAAGATAAGCCTGAATGTATCTATATAGACCCTATGTTCCCCCCCAAGCGTAAAAAATCTGCTTTACCAAAAAAATCAATGATGATATTGCGTGATTTATTGGGTGATGATGAAGATAAGGAACAACTTTTTGCCGCTGCATTTGAGGTTGCCACTAAACGCGTGGTGGTAAAAAGTCCCGATTATGCCGAGCCGATAGCTGGAAAACCCAGTGAAAGTTTTAGTGGTAAGTTGCTACGTTACGATGTTTATTTAAAGAGTTAAAAATGACTGACTGGATTGATGTGTGTGCAGAAAATGCATTGGCAGATCGTGAAAATGTAATTGTTGATGTCGATGGAACAGATGTCGCTATTTTTAAAATAGAGGGACAGTTTTATGCCATTGAAGATGTATGTACCCATGATGGTGCAGAAATAGCCAGTGGCGAGCTAGATGGCGATCAAATTATCTGTCCTCGGCATGGCGCGCGGTTTTGTGTAAAAACCGGCGCAGTAAAATGTGCTCCCGCTTATGAAAATGTGGATACCTTTCCTGTACGCGTGTTAGAGAGTCGTCTACAAGTTAGAGATGCGCGTTGGGATTAATCAGTTGGCCTAATATAATGTAGAGCGGACTGAAGTCTTCTTTACAAAGGCAAGTTGTTAAATATAAACCAAGCAAAACACCTGCTCTGTTATAATCCTTCTTTAAAATTTTAAGAAGCTAAAGCCTTAGCTTTTAAGTCGATAAAAATTATTCATGCAAGAAATCAACCCGATAAAAAACACAATTCTCGATCTGCGTAATAGAGGAAGTGCACTTAAAGATTATCTGGACTTTGACATCAAAAGTGAGCGTCTAGTTGAGGTTTTAAGAGAACTGGAAGTCCCTGAGGTCTGGAATGACCCAGCACGAGCGCAAGCTTTAGGAAAAGAACGCGGACAGCTAGAGACGATTGTTAACACCATTAATGGTTTGGAGCAGGGTTTAGAAGACGCTGAAGAACTGTTGGAAATGGCAGTAGAAGAATCGGATGAAGAAACAGTTGAAACCGTTGTTGATGATTTACAGCAGTTTGAGGAAAAAGTAGCTGAACTGGAATTCAGACGCATGTTCTCTGGTGAGATGGATGCAAATAATGCTTTCTTAGATATACAGTCTGGTTCGGGTGGCACAGAAGCACAGGATTGGGCGTCAATGATAGAAAGGATGTATCTGCGTTGGGGTGAAGCCAAAGGCTTTAAAGTTGAATTACTTGAAGAGTCACAAGGCGAGGTTGCCGGAATTAAAAGTGCCACCATTAAATTTGAAGGTGAATATGCTTACGGTTGGTTAAGAACTGAAACCGGCGTACATCGTTTAGTTAGAAAATCACCTTTTGATTCTGGTAGCAGACGACACACTTCATTTGCATCTGTTTTTGTTAACCCAGAAATTGATGACGATATTGATATAGAAATTAATCCTGCTGATTTACGTGTGGATACATATCGTGCCAGTGGCGCGGGTGGACAGCATGTTAACAAAACTGAGTCTGCGATTCGTATTACCCATGAGCCATCAGGGATTGTGGTGCAATGTCAAAATGACCGGTCTCAACATAAAAACCGCGATACAGCGATGAAGCAGTTGAAGGGTAAGTTATATGAATTAGAGCTATCAAAGCGTGCAGAATCTGCGCAGGCTTTGGAAGATACTAAATCGGATATTGGCTGGGGCAGCCAGATTCGGTCTTATGTACTCGATCAATCAAGAATTAAAGATTTAAGAACCAATGTGGAAACAGGTAATACTCAAGCAGTGTTAGACGGTGATTTAGATCAATTTATTGAAGCAAGTCTGAAGAGTGGCTTGTAATATTCTTAAAAAATGCCAGTACGCTATCGCTAGGCAACTGCTCCTGCGTTACTCTACTACACGCCATTCATGGCGTTATAACTCAACCTACGATTAACAACGTTATAAAATCAACATGTCAGAAAACCAACAAGACGAACAAGAACAAGTCACCCAACGCCGTACCAAATTAACAGCATTGCGTGAAAATGGTATCGCTTTCCCAACTGATTTTCGCCGTAATGTGATTAGTGGTGAGTTATTAGCTGAATATGGTGAAAAAACTAAGGAAGAGTTAGAGGAACAGCCGGTTCGAGTTAAAGTAGCTGGCCGTATCATGACTCGTAGGGTTATGGGTAAAGCCAGTTTTTGCCATATTCAAGACATGTCAGGAAAATTACAGCTTTATGTCACACGCGATACCTTGCCTGAAGGATTTTATAACGAACAATTCAAAAAATGGGATATAGGCGATATTGTTGGTGCAGAAGGTGAGTTGTTTAAAACTAAAGTAGGTGAATTGAGTGTCAGAGTTGATGATATTCGTTTATTGACTAAAGCTTTGCGTCCACTACCTGAAAAATTTCATGGTGTGGCTGACCAAGAAATCAAATACAGACAGCGTTATCTTGATTTGATTATGAGTGACGATTCACGTAAAACGTTTTTGATTCGTTCACAAATCGTCGCTTATATCCGTAAATTTTTAGGTGATAAAGACTTCTTAGAAGTTGAAACACCCATGATGCAAGCTATTCCAGGTGGTGCAACAGCACGTCCATTTGAAACCCATCATAATGCCTTAGATATGGGATTGTATTTGCGAATTGCCCCAGAATTGTATCTAAAACGCTTGGTTGTTGGTGGTTTTGAACGCGTGTTTGAGATTAACCGTAACTTCCGTAACGAAGGTTTATCTACTCGTCATAATCCAGAATTCACTATGCTAGAGTTTTACCAGGCTTATGCAGAATATGGTGATTTAATGGACTTAACGGAAGCCATGTTAAAAGGCATTGCTGAAGAAGTAACGGGCAGTTCTGTAGTTAAATATCAAGATGATGAATATGATTTTGGTAAGCCTTTTGACAGAATGACAGTGGTTGAATCAATTTTACATTTCAACCCTGAGTTAACACTAGAAAATATTAATACCCGTGAGGCAGCTGTCAAAGTCGCTGAAGAGTTACATATTCCAATTAAAGACGGTTATGGATTAGGTAAAGTTCAGATTGAAATATTTGAGAAAACTGTTGAAAGTCGCTTGATGAATCCTACGTTTATTACAGCTTACCCTGTTGAGGTATCACCTTTAGCTCGTAGAAATGATGATGACCCACATGTCACAGATCGTTTTGAGTTCTTTGTTG
>WTAG01000724.1 GCA_013139755.1 Methylomarinum sp.
TGGTTATTCATCACTTCTAAGGCATGTAATGGTGGCAGTTCTAAATAGGCAATGCGACCAGCAAGTGTTTCACTGGATTGTTTAAGTAATTCAATTGAAGCAGAGCCTAATAATAAAAATCGTGCGTTACGAAGACCTTTTCGTCTTCCTTGGTCAATTAAACCTCGTAAGTTTTGAAACAGTTCAGGCGCACGTTGTACCTCATCAAGAATAACCAGTTTGTCTTCATGCTGTGCTAAATAGAGTTCAGCTTGGCTTAATTTAGCTCTGTCTTGTTCTGATTCAAGGTCTAAATAGATTGCTTTGCGATGTTCGGCAACGGTTAAGGCAAGAGTGGTTTTTCCAGCTTGTCGTGGTCCTAATAAGGCAACAGCTGGGTAGTTATCAATAAAGTAGTTAAGCTTTGATTGTGAATATCTTGTTATCATCCTTGTAATTATGGACTTTGTTTCCTTATTTGCAAGGTTTGTTTTAATGGTTATACTTTTTTGTATAAAACCGAAAACCTTTGATTTTTAACTTATTACATTCAAGCAAGGTGTGTAAAGCATCTAAACGAAGTCCGTAGTGGGTGCTAGAGGGTAATAGCAAAGTCATTTTTTATCGAAACTACACTGTTTTTTATAGTTTGGGTAATCGTCTGTTAGGTAATGCGATTTAAAGTACAGTGGTTGAGGAACATATTCCTCGCTTGCATCAAAAAAACAGGTGGATTGTTGAGCTAATTTTACTTTTGCAGGCTCTTTTAATTTGGATAAAAGTTTCTGTTTTTATGTTTTTAGGGGTACGCCGTCCAGTTGGAGGTTTTTCTAATACAGAAGATCAGCCCTATATACAAATCGTTGCGGCAATAATTCATTAATGTTTTAATCAGAAGAATGGCTCATAATTGAACATTGGAGTTTGTGTTAAACACAGTCATTAAGGAATAAAATAAATGCCAGTAATTTCCTGTTTTTTCGGTATATACATTCGTATGTATCATGATGACCATAACCCACCACATATTCATGTCGAATATCAGGGGCACGAAGCATTAATGGGTATCAACGATGGGGAAGTTTTAGTCGGCAAGTTACCCAATAAAGCACGTAAAATAGTACAAGAATGGATGCAAACACATCAGCAGGAATTGCAGGATGATTGGCAACGTGCTGTTTCATTAGAACCATTACTACGTATACCTGGGGCTGACAATGATTAAAATTACACAAGCAGAATATTTACATGATAAAACCATACAAATCCATTTTTCTGATGGCAGTTGGGGGGACTATAATTTACAACCATTAATTGACAAACAAAGCACTTTGACCAAAGAGATAGAGGATCAAGTGGATTTTCAGAAATTTTATTTAGAAATGGGTGCATTATGTTGGCGTAACGGACTAGAACTTAGCCCGAGTAGTATTCACCATAAACTAGAACAACAGCAACGATTACATCAGAGCGAAAAGGTTGCTTAATTTTTAATGACTTAATGGTGAAAATGAGCATTTTCTTTATCAAAGAATAGAATGCTCAATATTCATGCTGCTTGAGTACACTAGAGAGCAACTCGACACAAAACAACAACAAGGAAGGTCCTATGTCTCTTGATTTAACAGGCATACAAAACGATAACGAATTCTACAGTCATCATTATCTATCAGCGATATTTGAAGGCGATTTAAAAGACACCTTCAAACAATGGCAACAGCAAGAAGAAGATTATCGAGAAGCACTAAAAATAAGCCAAGAAAAACCAGATACCAGTAGTCCAGAACGTGCGCCGTGGATTCGCCTAAGATCCTTATCTCAAGTGTTTTTTAAACTGCAAAATCAAAAGGAAAAAAATACGGCACAATTTAATGCTCAACTGTTACAGACGCTTAATTACCAACCACAACGGGCATTAAAATCGCTGGAACAAGCGGGAGATATCCCTGTTATTGCAGAAGTGACACAAGGCCTGCAACCTATAGTCTGGGTGTTGCAAGCCATTAACAAAGACAATGAACAAGATGATCCCTTAACGCTCAACTTACAAAGTCAGCAATGGCCAACTGATGCAATAGCCGAACCTCAGTTACTAGACTTAAGTTTTGAAGACTTAATCAGTAAACATATCTTCGCACTAGATAAACCACCCCGTTGGATTATTTTAATTAGTGATCAACAACTGTTACTAATTGATCGCATAAAATGGCACGAAAAACGCCTATTAAGGTTTAATCTGGATGAAATTTTTGGCAGTAAAGTTGTTTTAGGTCATTGTGATATTAAAATTGTAGGACGTAGTCGTAAGTTGCGGGTTAATTATCGAACAACAGAACAAATCCGACATACTGCTATGGCAGTCTTAGAGGGTATCCCTTTTGATGACTTAGATAATGGTATTGATGCGCAAAAAGGATACAGGTCATTAATGACAGGGGCAGAACCTTTAGTTCAATGTTTTAAAAGTGCACAGGAAGAAATAGACTATCTAATTCAGTCTTTACAATCCCTATCTAATGAAGATTTAGAAAAAGCATG
>WTAG01000540.1 GCA_013139755.1 Methylomarinum sp.
TTTCAGGATCAACCGATAAGCAGTTGAAAGCATTAAATAATAAAGTCAAAAGATTAACCATGCCTGGCTTTGTATTGCAAGATCGCTCAGATTATTTAAAAGTACATTTTAATCAATTAAAAGAGCAAGACCCCAATGCAGAACTATTAACTGCATGGTTAGACTTTTCTGCAATGAAATATCAAGCCCAGCCAGAAGTTAAAGATAAAAATACTGCGCCATCACATGATACAAAGTCTGAGTGGCTATTACAGCCCAAGCCTCAGCCAAAAGGTTGGATAGTTCCAATAATGACTGGTTATAAAGCTATTAGTGAGAGCTATTCAGCGGGTGAAGTGGCAGATACTCGGGATGATTATTCACCGACTTGTTTTGTGGAAGCAGTACATAGTATTGGTGAGTGGAAAAGTATGCACCGAATTTCAAATATTAATGAAATGATTTGGCGGTATCAGTATGAAAATGATTGGTATCTTTGTGTTCAAAATAACAAAGAAAGCCAGAATAAAGAACAAGCAATAATTGAAACTGAAACAATTGATTTTGAAGCAGCATTAAACTTATAGGGAAGCAAATATTATGACAACATTAACTATGCCATCAGTACTCTCTTTTGATCGTAAACTTGAACCTTCTGATGCAGTTATGCACTCAGGCAGCTGGGATAATAAAGGTGAAAAAGAAGGTTGGAAAGAAATTGAATTATTTGATCGAAGGAATCGAGCTGTTTTTAGTAATTTTACTCAAGAAGAGTTAGATGATGAGGAGGTCTTGAAAGAAAAGATGGGGAAACCCAATTTATCTTGGGGGGATGATGCCTCACTGCCCTTTGACTCGGATACTTTAAGAGTCAATTTTAGTTTACGCGTATTGGGTGGAATTAATATGCCATCAGCGTGTAATAAAAATGAATATCAGCAGAAATTTATTGAGATCATTGATGTATATACTAAGGATGTTGGGTTAGACGAATTGGCTAATCGATATGCTTACAATATTGTAAATGGTCGATTCTTATGGCGTAACCGTGTAGGTGCGCAAGATATTACAGTCTATGTAAACCATACTAGCTTTGGTAAGCCGTTAGAGTTTAATGCCTATGACTATTCATTAAAAAATACGACTTCTTCTGACGATAAAGTATTAAAACTTGCTGCCTTAATTAAAAATGGGTTGAGTGACGAAGAAAATATTCTAATTGAAATTAGTGCATATGTGAAACTAGGTAATGGACAGCGTGTTTGGCCGTCTCAAGAAATGGTACTTGAAAAAGGTGATAAAAGTCGCCATTTATTTTCTCTGAATGGCAATGCGGCTATGCATTGTGAAAAAGTTGGTAATGCTTTACGGACAATTGATGATTGGCAAACTGGCTCAGACACGCCTATTGCTATTGAAGCCTTTGGTTCAGTTACCCAGCGAGGTGTGGCGCACCGTTCAAATAAGAATGATTTTAAATCACTTATTACCAAGTGGATTAATGATAAAGAAATTTCAAACGAAGAAAAACATTTTGTTATTGCCATGATTGTGCGTGGTGGTGTTTTTAGTGAAGGTGATAATTAAGGAGTTATTAATGAAATACTACCTAGACATCACATTATTGCCAGATGCCGAAGCCAATTTAGGTTTTCTCTGGCAAAGGGTTTACCAGCAAATTCATATTGCTTTAGCGGATAACAAAATCGCTGAAAACCAATCAGCGATTGCTGTTTCATTTCCAAAATATGGCGATAAAGCTTTTCCACTGGGTGATAAATTGCGCTTATTAGCCGATCAACAAGCGCAATTAGAGCAACTTGATATTGCCAAATGGCTAAACCGTTTAACCGATTATACACATGCCACATCCATTAAAAGTGTGCCATCATCAGTGAATGAATATGCTTGTTTTAAACGAAAGGCTGTTAAGTCTGAATTAAAAAGGACAGTCAGTTTAGCCAATCATTTAAGTAAGCCTGTTGAGGAAATAGTGAAATTTAGACAAGACAATGGCTTAAATCAAAACAGCAAACTACCTTTTATTCATATGGAGAGCCAAAAACCAACTGAGACAGGACAAAAAAATAAATTTCGTTTGTTTATTGAAAGACATTTATATGATTCCTCTGTAGAAGGAAATTTTGACTGCTATGGTTTAAGTAAAACAGCGACTATTCCGTGGTTTTAACCAAGCCAATCCACGGTGTAGCAACTGGTGTACTGTGAATTATTGGACTTTAACCATACTAACCAAATAAGCCGATTATTTGAAATTTATTTTCGGCTTGCTTGGTAAATTTAATTGTCCAAGTTATTGTTTTTCATCAGTTGATCTAAAATAATCGCTTCGCCTGTTTTTTTATAACCAGAGTAGGCGTTATCTGCTAGATTAATTGCTTCTTGTTCGGACTGATGATCAAACATAAGGTTTTTTATTAACTCAGAAATACTGACTCCTTTTTCAGAAGCAAGAGTCTGTAATTGTTTTTCAACTTGAGGTTCTAAAGTAATCATATATTGAGCCTTTGAGGATATATTATAGAAACTGTAAGGTATCTACCTGTTTGGTAGTGATTATTAGAGCAGACCTTTAAAAAAGTACAGTTTAATATTTTTTGTAAATATTTAGACTTTAAATAAAATACTAAATATTATAAATCAATAGCTTATTTGGATGTTACTAGGTGGTGGATGAAAATAATTAGCTCAACAGAAGTAAGAAAAATTTTAGTGAGGTTATATCTACGTTAGAAGGTAGCTCAGCCACTATTTCTAAACAAGATAAAAATATTGCCGTTATGCTGCCACCTGTTAGGTATCAAGAGTTTAAGAAACTAGAAGATATTTTATATGGCAAGGTAGCAG
>WTAG01000672.1 GCA_013139755.1 Methylomarinum sp.
CGCCTGCATTTGCATTACCAGTCGGTAAAATAAAAAGTACGCTTAAAAAAACGTAGTTCATTAAGTTTTTCATTCTAAAGATTCCTTAAGGCTAATTATCAAGGTCGTATATTTTTTTCAAAATATAACTTTACGCTATTTATATATAAATGCAACTTATTGATTATAAAGGGCACTTGTGCCTTTTTGTAGGCAATTATTTGATTTTTTATAATGAATAAAACTTATTTAAACTTAAAGAAGCTTTTAATAGCTTTTTTTAAATTAAATAGGTTTTATTCAACTTAAAAAAACTTATAGAGACTTAAAGAGACTTTTAAAAACATAAGAGCTAGGGGAGGGGGGAGTAGGGCAGGATAGGCTTTACAGCACACAAATGGTACACTTTGTTCAATTTGTATCCCCCTCCCCCTTTTTTTGAAAAATATATGATTATAAAAGCAACAATTTCAGCTGAAGAAAATAGAAAGTTTGCCAAAGCATTAAGTAATTCAAAGCACCGATCAAAATCAGGTTTTTTAAGATTTATACTGAACCAGTATTTAGAAAATCATGTAGACCAAAAATTACCAAATGAATTTATACCAGCTAATAAAGATGATCTTGTCGAAGAGAGGTTCACTATCAGAATATATAAATTTCTGAAAGATGGAGCTGATAAAAGAGCTAAATCATATGGAATAAAAAGATCGCAATGGATAAGAAATTTAATTCAGGCTAATCTAACAAAAAAACCCGTTCTACTCGAAACATCAATAAATGAACTTAGAACGGCTAATAGAGAATTAGCCGCCATTGGTCGAAACATTAACCAGCAAACAAAAATCCTAAATAGATCAATTGAACTGGACTTTAGAGATCAAGTCAGCCACCAACATTTAATTGAACTTAAGGCAGAAATAGAAAAGAATAGAGTGGCAATTAATCAACTTGTAAAAGTAAGTAATGGCGTATGGAGCTAATAACAAATTTCAACATTTTGAAGCACCAAAAATAAAACTTTATTTATCTTTGTGGTTGTTTTTGCATCACATATTTTAGAAGAATGAGTTACAAAAACATCTAGATTGAAAGCAATCAAATTTCTAACAATAACTTTGATTAAAAATTATTTATATAAAGGTATAAAAATGTTAATTTGTTTTCTATTTAGTCATTTACAGGGCGAGATAACAAATGGTTATTGATGAAGAGTCAGGAAACGTAACCAAAGAAATAGATAATATTTCAACATTACAATTTAAGGTTTTAGAATCATTTAAAAATGAATTTAAAGCTTATGCAGCTATTCGAGGGAAAAGTATGAGTGCTTTGTTTATTGAAATTTTTGAAGAATATAAAGAAAAAACCAATGATCACAAGGAAACCTCCCATCTAATGTCCAGCCCAAAAAACATCCAAAGATTGGATGAAGCAATATGCCAAATTGAGATTGAAAAAAGTTTAGGATATTGGGCTAGGCTGGGGGAAATAGCAGATGAAAACCCTGATCTTCCTTTAAGTTTCATAAAAGATATTTTAACAGGTCTGGAAGAAACTAAAGCAGGAGGTACTAACTAATGTCCAAACTTGATGCAGTTAAATGTAAAACATCATTTTATGGAAATATGCTTGTTATGAATGTAGCAATAATACCTGTTATAGCTTTATGGACAGCCTCTTATTATCAGCAATTTCCTCAATGGTTATTGTGGATGATTTTGGTATTAATTGCCATTCTTGTCTTTTGGGTGATTACGCTTCATAAACTGGTTATGTCATTACTTCGTAATGATTCGTTATGGGAAGAATGAGGGGTTAATTGTTATTTTTTGCAAGCCGTTACAAGTAATTATGACCTTGCTAAAAAATGTATATTGAACGATGAAATTAATTAACCTGATTGTTACAATTTCTAAAACTGTTAGGCAAAAAGTTAAATTAAGTATTAACAACTTTTAATATTTTGGGATACTAAAAATAAAACTTTATCTACCATTATGGCTGTTTTTGTTGTACAGATTTTAAAAGAGTGGCCTATAAAAATATCTAGATTGAAAAGATTCAATTTTTTTAAAATTATTTATATAGAGATATAAAAGTGTTAATTTGGTTTTTAACAGGGGGAAAAATGGCTACTCAGGCAACTAAAGAAGAGCTTGCTCAACATGAGAAAATACAGGCAGAAATTGCAAAATTAATTGCTGAAACATCAAAAATTAATAGCGAGAATAGATGGTATCCAGCTATTGTTGGTGCATCTGTGACACTTGTACTTGTTGCCATTGTTAAAATTTTTCTTTAATAGAATTAACAGAGGCTAAAGATGCTTAATCAAATATTTGTAGGTTTAGCGGTACTTTCAGTTGTTATTCTCTTTGGCTACTTAGCTTTATGGAGTTGGAAAGATGTAAAAAATCATGAACCAAAATAATGAAGATGTTATAACAAAGTAGACACAACAAGTTCAAAGCGTACAATAGTGATAACTTTGTTGTAACTTTGGTGTTTTTAATGCAAACTTTAGTGAGAAAAATAGGAAATTCTACAGGGATGATTATTCCTGCAACTATTTTAAAAAAATACAGTTTAAAGATTGGTGACAATCTTGATATTCAAGATGATAACGGACGAATATTTATTGTCCCGACTCAAATAAA
>WTAG01000041.1 GCA_013139755.1 Methylomarinum sp.
GGCATTCAGTTTCGTCTTCTTCTTCTCAGCATCATTCCACCATTACTGGTTGTTTCTGCGTTGGCTTATTATTTTATTCACTCTCATTTTGTTGACCTTGAAAATGCATTAAAAGAAAAAGGACGAATCACCACAAACCAACTGGCAATTTCCAGTATCTACGGTGTATTTTCGGCCAACAGCGAAGTATTAAATGAAATCACTAGTGCCTTATTGAGAGAGACAGATATTGTCTCAATTCAAATTTTTGATGCCTTAGGAGGAACCTTAGCCAAATCTGAACAAAAGCCCCTCCCTTCTACGGAAGAACTGATATTTTTCCAGCATTCAGTGACCATTCATTCGTTCTCTAAAGAAAACAAAGAATCAATTGCCTTATTGCTTGAACAAGGCCCTAGCCAGACAATAAAAACAATAGGGAGCGTTAGAGTTGCTTTATCCTTAGAAAACACTCATAAAAAACAAAAAACTTACCTTATAAATAGTCTATTACTCATTTTTATGGGTATAACTTGTAGTATTTTAATTACTATCTGGTTAAGCCGAACAATAAGCAGGCCCATTATCAGTCTAACCAAAACAGCGAATGCGCTAGCTAACGGCAACATGAATGCCAGAGCTAATTATTGTAATACGGCTGAAATAGGACAACTGGTGCAAAGCTTCAATTCAATGGCAGAAACGGTTCAACAAACACAAAGTCACTTATTAAATCAAGTGGATATCGCCGTTAGCGAATTAAATAAAACATTAATTCATTTAGAGGATAAAAATAAATCCCTTGAAAAAACCACGCAATTAGCTGTTTCTCAAAATAAAACCAAATCCCAGTTTATAGCTCATATAAGCCACGAAATACGAACCCCAATGAATGGTATTCTTGGGTTCATTGAACTCCTTACCAACTCTGCATTATCGCTACAACAGTTAGATCAGGCTCAACTTATTAAAACATCTGCCACCAATCTTTTAACTATTGTTAACGAAATCCTCGATTACTCAAGCCTTGAAACTGGCAATTTTAAAGTTAATATATCAACCTTTAACTTCAGGGAAATTATAGAAAACTGTGCCAGTATCATCACACCAATATCAGGAAATGTTCAAGTTATTATTGATATTGACAATACCATACCCTGTCACATTACATCAGACCCGAATCGCTTACAACAAATTATCACCAACTTGCTAGGTAATGCTAATAAGTTTACTCAACAAGGCCATATTATTCTTCGTTGTCGTAAGCATACAGCTCATTCGCTGTTTATTTCTGTTTCTGATACGGGGATTGGTATCCATCAAAATAAAATTAACAATTTATTTCAACCTTTCAAACAACTCAATGAATACACTATTGATAATAAACTAGGAACAGGACTTGGCTTAACTATTTCAAAGAATATCATCCAAAGACTGAAAGGTTCCATTGGTGTTTGCAGCCGGTACAAGACAGGATCAACCTTTTGGATAAACCTTCCTGTTAAACTATCAGCCCCTGAAGCAACAACACTTAAACATCAATATTTTATTGTTGTGGATTCATTTGAATTGAGAAGAAAAGCATTTGTTAAACAACTTGTTTTTCTTGGCTATACTGTTCTGGACGTCCCCTCTCTTGATCAGCTTAATAATCAAAAAGTGACCCCCTGCGACCTACTTTTTTATGCAAAAAAAGATACTTCAAAGTTATCAGAAAGCCTCTCAGAAAAAATACGCTCATTTGTCATTGGGCCCACTATTTATATTACACATTCCAGCCTAACGAAGGCTAATTGCTTATCTTTACCTTGCCGCTCTAGTCACTTAAAAAGCATTATAAAGAACCAGCTAAGTCCTATTTTAGACTTACCTATTCTGACTAGTCAGCCACCCCATAAACAACGGAATACAGTCTCTATTTTTATTGCCGATGATAACGAAATCAACAGGCTTTTATTACAGTCCCAACTCAAAGATTACTGTAACAATATTACCCTGGCAATTGATGGCAAGTCAGCTCTAACTTATTTACAAAAATACAAATATGATCTTATCTTGCTTGACTTACAAATGCCGTTCTATAGTGGCTTAGAGCTTATTAAAATCATTAAACAAGCAAATGCTCTAAACCATGATTCACCTGTTATTGCAATCACTGCCCACGCTCAAAGTCACCAGCGAAAAAAACTAATTAAAGCCGGATTTGATGAATGCCTGATAAAACCTATTTTAATGGATCAACTGGAAGAGATACTCAGCCTATGGCTACCAGAGTCTAATCTGAAAAATACCGATACGAGTATTAACAACAATGATTATGTTCCTGCTTTACTACAAAGAACATCACAAAATACAGTATTGGCATTAAATATATTTAACAAGCTATTCACTGAACTACCAGAACAATCTTTATTAATTGACCAGGCTTTAAAAGCACATAACCTTCACCTAGCACAAGAAATTACCCACAAACTCCATGGCTCAGTCAGTTTCTGTGGTTTTTCTGATATCCAGCAACTAGCCTATAATCTGGAAGTCTGTTTCCCTGAAAATGATAGCCAGTTAATTCAATTTAACTTTGAACAGCTTAAAAATAAAATAATCAATTTTAGCAAACAAAAAGATTTAATATTACAACAACTCCAATCTTAAAGCAGACGGGCTATCACTACTTTTTCTTGTTATGTTGATATCATGAGATAAACCTTATCTGCCTTTTATCTTTTCAAGCAAAACGACAAAACTTGTTAGCAGTATAGCGGCCAATACCACCCCGACCGAAACCAGCATATTATTAAGCAACTCAGGATTTAGTAGTAATATCCCACCTAAACCCAGCATCATACTGCCTGATAATAACTTTAATATACGCCCTTCTTTTTCCGAAATTTTCTTCTTTCCTAATGTGACTGTAAATAACAGCACAATAAATAACAACGGAATAATATAAACAACATTATAAAAAGCCAAATACAGGTAATACTGCGCGTTCGTTAGTTCGTTCAACGTTAACACTCGGGTATACACCATTGGCAATCCAGCAGTACACAAAAGTTCGTAGCTATTAGCTGCGATAGCTAAAACCATTGTTGCAACAATCATCGTTGGCCAACTTCCACTTTGAGTCAGTGCCCGCATTCTGACAAATAGCCTAGATCTAGCAGAATCAGATAAAGATAATGAAACACCTTGTTTAAAATAGAAAAAATCTTTGATATTAAGACTTCCAAAAATTATCGCGATCATTCCTGCAATGGCTGTTATTACCATTAATTGCTCTGAAATTAAAAATAGATTAAGCCAGGCACTCATAAACAAAAAATACATCAGCCCTGAACACAAAACAAAGGTGCCCCCAATAACCAGCATTCTTAATCGACTACGCTGATTAACTATTAAACTTAATAAAAAAAACAGAATAAAAAAAGCACAAGGATTAAATGCATCAAGAGCCGCTATTAACAAAGTAAACACTGGCAAAGAAAGGTCTTGATAATGCATAGACCCAAAGCCTGGAATATTAAAGTTTTCTTGCTTTTTTGTCAGTTGATCATTGTTGTCAGTATGGCAAGCCAGCAATTTATCTTGTAACTCTTTTCCTGAGCTTTCTGCATCCTCATAGCCAACTATCATCTGATTACAAAAAATAAAAGCGGGGACTGAGTTTGCTGGTTGTTGCAATTCAGTAGCCATTTGCAAATAACGCTGTTTATTCGACTTGCTCCCTACCAAATCATAATTTTTTAGAGTTAGCCAAGGATACGTCGCAGCTAATTTATTAATAAAAGGCTTGGCTTCTATACAGTGGGGACAATATCTAGACCAAAAATAATAAAGAGTCACCTGATTTGATCGCTGCTGTTCAGCAATGCTACTTTCTGCATTGACATAACTTGATGGCAATACAGTTAAAAAAAACAATAATCCAAAAATAGCTTTAACATTATTAAAATTTATTTTGATACTCATCATCTAATTCCTTCAAATGCTGCAACTTCTGGGAAATCTTTATTTCCAAACCTCTTGATACCGGGTGATAATATTTTGTCTCAGACATTTCATCAGGAAAATAATTTTCACCTGCCGCATAAGCTTCTGGCTCATTATGGGCATAACGATATTCTTTTTTATAGCCTAATGATTTCATTAACTTGGTCGGTGCATTTCTTAAATGAATCGGCACAGCTAAACTGGCACTTTGCCTGACATCACTCATTGCCTGATTATAAGCCATATAAACAGCATTACTTTTAGGTGCACAAGCCAGATAAATGACTGCTTGGGCTAAAGCCAGCTCCCCTTCAGGACTCCCCAGTCGTTCCTGTGCTTCCCAGGCATTAATAGTAATTTCCAGCGCCCTTGGGTCTGCATTACCAATATCTTCCGAGGCTATTCTTACAATTCTTCTGGCCAGGTATGCTAAATCACAACCTCCATCAATCATTCGACATAACCAATAGAGCGAAGCATCAGGTGAACTTCCTCTGACTGATTTATGTAATGCCGAAATTTGATTATAAAACTCTTCACCTTGTTTATCAAAACGCCGGACTCCGCCAGAAAGCACCTCCCTGGCAATATCTTCAGTAATGACATCACTATCATTGGCCGCAGCAAGTTCTACAGAAATTTCCAATAAATTAAGTAATCGCCTAGCATCGCCATCCGCTGTACTCGCAAATTGCTGCTTCAGAGCATCAGAAAGTTTAATATCTAAACCTGCCAACCCTCTCTCTTTATCCAATAAAGCCTTATTTAAAACCTCAATTAATTCTTCGGGTGTTAAAGCATTTAGTACATACACCCTGGCTCTGGATAATAAAGCATTATTAAGTGCAAATGAGGGATTCTCTGTGGTCGCGCCAATAAAATAAAAAGTACCATCTTCAACATGAGGTAAAAAAGCATCTTGCTGGGATTTGTTAAATCGATGAACTTCATCAACAAATAAAACGGTGCGTTTATTGTGTTGCAATAGCGTTTTTTTTGCATCTGCAACCGCAGCACGAATTTCCTTTACTCCCGCCAGAACAGCAGAAATTGAAATAAACTCAGCCTCAGAATGCCTGGCGATCATTCTTGCCAACGTTGTCTTACCCGTCCCTGGAGGCCCCCAAAAAATCATGGAATGCAAGTGCCCTGATGAAACAGCTTCATACAAGGGTTTACCAGGTTTTAAAATATGTTTTTGGCCAATATAATCATCCAATAACACGGGCCGCATTCGATCTGCCAGAGGTTTGTTAATGTCATCAAACATAAATTTAGTCCGTTAATACTATTTTTGAAAATTAATTTTCAAAAACATCAACACCTTCCGGGGCTGTAAATTCAAAAACACTGGATTCTAATTTAGGGTTTATTTTTACCTGACTAAAATAAATACGGGTTAATTGGCCAAAGTTGTCGCTAAGTTCCATCCCTCCTAAAACGCCATCACTCAGACCGATAAGAATATATTTAAACCCACTATCCTCATTTTTTGGTGATAATTTGATCCAAAGTAAATCTTCATCAATCCCTTGTTGCTGGATAATAAAGTTCTCTTCCAGTTCGATATCACCACTTAGCAACATAGCAGGTGTTGCACCTAAAGAATCATCTAGTTTTTTGATGGTTACCTGTTCTAAATCAGCATCATAAAACCAGACTTTTCCAGCACTGGATATAATTTCCTGAATAAAAGGTTTTTTGTAACTCCAGCGAAACTTACCGGGTCGACTTAAAAAAAATGCACCTTCACTGGTTTGCTCTGCTTGCCCACTTTCATTTAAAACAACTTGTTTAAAGTCTGCTGTTAAAGAGGCGGTTGATGCTAAAAATGATTTTAATTGCATAACAGGCGTTTGCTCTGCATTAGCAACGATTGCCATCATTAAAAGCACAAGAAATGATAAAGGTTTGATTGTTTTGTCTAACATAAAATATTATTTTTGATGAAAATCGGATTCAACTCTAAAGGTTTAAACAGCACAATTGATGCGCTTCCTATGTCTCTATGAACTGAGGCTATTGTTCTAAAATATCCAGCCCAGCCTCATCAGAGACCACTCTTTGCCCTTCAAGTTCCCCGCGTTCTAGCCCGACAAAATCAAACAACTCAGTATCGGCCATTTGGGAGGGAGAGATATGTTTCAAACTTGAAAAAATAGTTTCTAATCGCCCAGGAAATTGCTTATCCCAGCCGGTTAACATTGCTTTCATTGCTTGACGTTGCAAATTTTCTTGAGAGCCACATAAGTTGCAAGGAATAATAGGAAAATCTTTAATTTCGGCATATTGAGCAATATCCTTTTCCTTACAATAAGCCAATGGCCTAATCACAATATTTTGCTTATCATCACTTAACAGTTTTGGAGGCATCGCCTTTAGCTTACCCGCATAAAACATATTTAAAAAATAAGTTTCTAAAATATCATCTCTATGATGACCGAGTGCAATTTTGGTTATATTATTTTCTTTAGCAAAGCGATATAAAGTCCCCCTACGCAATCGAGAACAAAGACTACAAGTTGTTTTCCCTTCGGGAATGACGCGCTTAACCACACTGTATGTATCCTGTTCAATAATATGAAAAGGCACTTCAATAGAAGAAAGATATTCAGGCAGAATATGTTCAGGAAAACCCGGTTGTTTTTGATCTAAATTGACAGCCAGGATTTCAAAATTAACAGGGGCTGTTTTTTGTAAATGCAACAAAATATTAAGCATAACAAAAGAATCTTTGCCGCCAGAGAGACAAACCATTATTTTGTCACCTTCTTCGACCATATTATAGTCGGCAATGGCTTGACCTACATCTCTTCGCAGCCTTTTATGTAACTTGTTGAATTCAATTTTAGATTTTTTTTCTGGAGCAAGCATTATTTAATATTTCGGACAGTTTTAGATAAAATAAAACCATAAGATCAATCTGAGAGCGAATTTACGCAATTAAGTACCTAGGTGCTTACCACTGCGTGAAGATAACAAGGTTTATCACATCAAATTCTCATGGATGAAACAGTAGACTTTATTTTAAATGCAATGTCTAGCGTTAAAAAACTCAAGGTATATTTATCGACCCTTTTTTGTACGAAGACTTTAGCCTTCATAGGGTCAATATAAGAAAGCCGGCAAGCAAGATAATGGGCTTAACTTAAGCAATCTCTGATTAAGTTGATTAGAATTTAGCGCAGAAAAAACGGTCGCTATATTTCACGAAATGAACCGTAACAGTCGTTCTATTGCGCCATTCTTCGTGGAAAATATCGGCCGTTTTAACAAGCTCTTAGCAGGAATCTATGTCTAAAGATGGATTCCCGATTAAAAATTTTGGGAATGACAACTATTGCGATTATTATTTATCATGACTATATACAAGCCACAGGTTGAAGAAAAGTAATGACTAAAACCAAACTGAATTTAAAAAACATGAGATTTTAAGTGGGAGGGGCTTTCTAGCCGCGACAGCTCTTGATCTTGTCTCGGTCGCGGCCTGGAGGCCCCTCCTACCCATAAAAACAACATCATTTCCAATATGTCTTTATTTAACCTGTGGTTAGTTCATAGCCATATTATTTATTAGAACTGGCATAACTTTACCTGATTACCCATGAGTTTCAGCTAAACTGAAGGGTACACTATTTACTCTTAAGCCCTCGCCACAAGTGGGGAGAGGACTTAAAGAAACCTTATAATACGTTTTAGTATTGGCTGAAGCTTATACGTAATCAGGTAACTTTATATCCATGATGATTAATTACACTATAATTAAAAAAACCAATTCAGTAAAATAAGACGACCTATCATGTTCAGAGGGAATTATGACGGATAAGAGTAACTTCGATTTCTTACAAGAACACGACCCTATTTTTTTTCAATTAGTATCAGCCGCAGAGCGTACTTTTGCCAGTGACCCAAACACCACATTAATTAAACTCCGCCAATTTGGTGAGGCTTTAGCCCAAGATTTAGCGGCCCGTTGTGGCATTCTGATAGATGAAAGAACATCACAGGATAGCTTACTTTACAAGTTAGACAGAGAAATACAGTTAGATCCTAAAATTCGCAAGCTATTCCATACCCTGCGTATAGAAGGCAACAGAGCAAACCATCAATTTAAAACTCAGCATAAAGAAGCGCTTGATGGCCTACGTCTAGCACGGGCTTTAGCTATTTGGTTTCATCAAGCATTTGGCAAACAAGGCGCAGCCTTTAAATCAGGCCCGTTTGTCTCCCCTTCCGACCCAAGCCTTCAGCTTCGCGAATTACAAACACAAATAGAACAACTCAAAGCAAATTTGCTAGATGCAAATGAGCAAGTCGAAAACAATCAAAAATTAGTCAATCTGGTTGCTCTGGAAAAAGAACAGTATGCCGTGTTAGCTGAACAAATGGATTCAGAAGCTCGAACCTATGAGCAGCTGGCTTTAGAGTATGAACAACAGTTTAATCAAGAACGCAAAGCCTTTGATGAACGATTAAAATCAATGCAGGCAGAACTTGATAATCGCCCGCAAATTATTCAACAAGTTAATACCCGCATCCAGAAGGCAACCGAGCAGTTATCACTGAATGAAGAACTAACGCGTATTCTAATTGATCAACAATTAATTGCCGCTGGCTGGCAAGCGGATACAGAACAATTAACTTATAAAAAAGGGGCTCGACCTGAAAAAGGTAAAAACAAAGCCATTTCTGAATGGCCTACACAAGGTAAACAATCGGCTGACTATGTTTTGTTTGCCGGTTTAACAGCTATCGCCGTAGTTGAAGCCAAACGAGAAAATACCAATGTCGCGGGTAAAATTTCTCAAGCAGAACGTTATTCTCGGGGATTCAACAATACTCAGAAGATGAAATCAGCCTGGGAATTACAAGGACGAACGGTTGCCTGGGCAGATGGAGGTGATCAACATTTTCAAATCCCCTTTGTCTATTCCTGCAATGGCCGAGCCTATGTTAAACAACTTGCAGAACAATCAGGTACTTGGTTTCGGGATGTCCGCGAGCAAGCTAATCTAGCAAAACCCTTCCCCGACTTTCACAGCCCCCAAGGCTTAGTAGACCGTCTTAAACGCAGTAAAATATTAGCAGAAGAAAAACTCCGAACCGAAGGCTTTGCCTATTTAAAGCTGCGGGATTATCAAGAAAAAGCCATTCAAGCGGTGGAAACAGCGCTGGAAAATGATCAATCTAACCACCTATTAGCGATGGCAACAGGAACAGGAAAAACGCGCACTATTATTGGTTTAATGTATCGCTTCCTGAAAACCGAGCGTTTTAAACGCATTCTATTTCTGGTTGATCGTACAGCGTTAGGCCAACAAGCGATAGATGCCTTTAACGACACGCCTTTAGAACAAACGCAACCACTATCAAAAATATATAACCTTGCTGAATTAGGCGATATGGCGGCAGAAGCCGAAACGCGGATTCAAGTAGCTACCGTACAAGCCATGGTAAAACGTATATTCCAATCAGATAATCCACCCAATATTGATACCTACGACTGCCTGATTATTGATGAAGCCCACCGTGGCTATACTTTGGATCAGGAAATGACAGAAGGTGAATTGGAGATCCGTGATGTGGCTCAATACCTCTCCAGTTATCGCCGTGTCCTTGATTATTTTGATGCAATTAAAATTGCCCTAACGGCTACCCCAGCCAAACATACCACTGATATTTTTGGTAAGCCTGTTTACACCTATTCTTACCGTGAAGCAGTAGCCGATGATTGGCTGATAGATCATGAACCGCCTATTCGCTATACCACCTTACTCAGTACAAAAGGTATAAAATTCACCAAAGGCAGTCAGGTTAATGTGATTAACACTCAGACTGGCGCAGTAGAGTTATCTACTCTGGAGGATGATCTTAACTTCGATGTACAAGCCTTTAACCGACAAGTGATTAGCCCCTCTTTTAACAAAGTGATTTGCAAAGAACTGGTTAAAGAACTTGATCCCTTTGGTGAAGAAAAAACCTTAATTTTCTGCGCAACTGATCGGCATGCCGATATGGTTAAGCGCATACTAGATCGGCTGTTTAAAAAGATTTATGGCAGTGAATATAACGAAACAGCAGTTAAAAAAATCACAGGGCAAAGCGACAAAGTCACTCAACTCATTCGCCAATATAAAAATGAACGTTACCCAAACATTGCCATTACAGTTGACCTACTCACCACAGGCATTGATGTACCGACCATCTGCCATTTAGTATTTTTCCGCCGAGTCCGTTCACGGATCTTATATGAACAAATGCTGGGGCGAGCCACTCGGCGTTGTGATGACATAGGTAAAACCGTGTTCAAAGTTTACGATCCTGTCGATATTTATGCCACATTGCAAGAGGTAAGTACCATGAAACCCCTTAGCAAAGACCCAAATATCAGCACGGAGCAATTACTGCAAGAACTAAGTAATCCCGATAGTTTAAAGGCACCAGGCAGTCAAGCAGACAGCAACCATGCACAAGATGTATTAGATGTAGTCAGTCAACGGGTCATGCGTATACTGCGTAAAGCCAAAACAAAATCAGAACACAAACCAGCACTTAAACAAAAACTCAATGAATTGGAAACACTCTGGGGAGTTGCACCTGAGAAATTACACCAACATATCCATCAATTGGGGCCAAAAAAAGCAGCCGAATTTGTACAAAACAATAAGGGCTTGCTCAAACAACTTAATGACGTAAAACAGCTATTAGGCTCTGAATATTACCCGCTACTTTCAGATCATAACGATGAATTAATTAAGCGAGATCAAAGCTATGGCATCAATGAAAAACCAGCCGATTATCTGGATAGTTTTAGCCACTTTATTCGCAATCAAATAAACCAATCAGTGGCATTATCTGTCGTGGTTAATAAACCCAAAGACTTAACGCGTGAGCAACTGCGTGAAGTCCGTCTGTTACTGGATCAACATGGCTATAGTGAAGCCAAATTAAAAAGTGCTTGGCGTAACCAAACCAATCAAGAAATAGCCGCCAGTATTATTGGTTATATCCGTCAGGCGGCATTAGGTGAAGCACTTATCCCATTTGAACAGCGAGTGACTCAAGCCATGCAAAAGATCTATATAATGCATGCCTGGACGGCTGTACAACGTCGCTGGTTGGATCGATTAGCCAAGCAGCTGACTCATGAAGTGGTAATAGACCAGCAATTTGTTAATCGTGTTTTTGCTAATGATGGCGGCGTGAAACGACTTGATAATTTACTAAACCAAGAACTTAATATTGTTATAGACACACTGGCTGAATCCTTATGGACTGATGCCGCATAACTAAGAGAATCAATGAATAATAACGAAATTGTCCAAAAATTATGGAACCTGTGTGATGTACTGCGTGATGATGGCATCAACTACTCGGACTATGTAACAGAATTGGTATTACTGTTATTTATCAAAATGGAATACGAAAATACCGAAGCGGGTATTTTACAAAAACATAAATTACCCGAAAATTGTCGCTGGCCTCAGCTAACCGAATTATCAGGCTTAAACCTGCTTAATCATTATCGTCAATTACTACTAGATTTATCCCAGAGTGATGATCACTTAATTGCCGCGATTTATGCCGATGCACAAACGCGCTTGCGTGAACCACGTCATTTAGAACAGCTGATTAAAAGCTTAGATGGTATCGACTGGTTCAGTATTAAACGCGATGGCTTAGGCGATTTGTATGAAGGGCTACTAGAAAAGAATGCCAGTGAAACCAAATCAGGTGCAGGGCAATACTTTACCCCGCGTCCATTAATAGACTGCATGATTAACTGTATTAACCCACAAGCTGGAGAAGTAATACAAGACCCTGCAGCAGGCACAGCGGGCTTTCTAATTGCGGCTGATAGCTACATTAAAAACCAAACAGATGATCTTTATGATTTAGACGAAAAAGCGCAAACCTTTCAGCGTAATCAGGCTTTTGTTGGCATGGAATTGGTGCCAGGCACACGCAGACTCGCCTTAATGAATTGTTTATTACACGGTATGGAAGGGGATGACGAAGGTGTCGTGCATTTAGGTAATACATTAGGTTTACCTGGCACCCAATTACCCAAAGCCGATGTTATCTTAACCAACCCACCCTTCGGTACCGCAAAAGGGGGCGGTGGGCCTACCCGTGATGACTTCACCTATAAAACCAGCAATAAACAACTGGCATTCTTACAACATATTTACCGCAGTTTAAAAGCAACGGGCCGTGCAGCGATTGTTTTACCTGATAATGTGCTATTTGAAGCGGGAGTGGGGACTGATATTCGTCAAGATTTAATGAATAAATGTAATCTGCATACTATCTTGCGGTTACCCACAGGCATCTTCTATGCCCAAGGGGTAAAAACCAATGTGCTGTTTTTTAGTAAAGGCACAGAGAGCAATCCACAGCAAGATGAAAATTGTACTCAAAATGTCTGGGTTTATGATTTACGAACTAATATGCCCAGCTTTGGTAAACGCACACCGTTTGGCGAACAGCATTTAAAACCCTTTATGGAAGTTTATAATGCCAAACAACGCCAAGAAGGCGAATGGAGTTTTATTAAAGACGCTAAGACTGGTGGTGATGACAAAGAACAATCGCGCTGGCGTTGTTTTTCGCGTGACTGGATAAAAAACCAAAAAGGCGATTCACTAGATATTTCCTGGCTGAAAGACCAAAACAGCGTAGATGCGGCTAACCTGGCTGCCCCTGATGTATTAGCCGCAGAAGCCATGACAGAACTCACAGCCGCTTTACATGACCTGAATGGTTTAATGCAAGCGTTAGGGGCAGAGGATGAAGCCAAAACACAGCGCGAACACTTATTTAAAACCCTGGCTGCGCAGGATAAAGCATGAACCTGCCAGAGACTCAACAGGATGAACACTTTGATCAGGTACTCAAGGTTATTCAACAAGCTAAATCACGGGTATTAAGCGCCGCTAATACCCAATTACTGGAACTGTATTGGCAACTGGGTGAATATCTTAGCCTTAAAGTAAGCAAGCAAGGCTGGGGGAAAAGTACGGTAAAACAATTGTCACACTGGTTAGCAGAGCGTGAGCCTAATTTACGCGGATTTTCAGCACAAAACTTGTGGCGTATGCGACAGTTTTATGAAACCTATGCACAGCAGCCAAAACTCTCAACAGTGTTGAGAGAATTACCATGGTCTAGTCATTTACATCTTATGAGTAAGTGCCAAACAAATGAAGAGCGTGAATTTTATCTAAAAACAGCGATAAAAGAACGTTGGAGTGTACGGGAACTGGAAAAACAAATTAATAAGGCTTTATTTGAACGCACCATTACATCGCCGACAAAAGTCTCATCACTGTTGAGAGAATTACATCCCGCTGCGGAAAGTATATTTAAAGACAATTATTTATTCGACTTTTTACATTTACCCGAACCTTATCATGAGCGAGATTTACAGCAAGGTTTAATCAAACACTTAAAACAGTTCTTAATGGAGCTAGGTCGTGATTTTTGTTTTATCGGACAGGAGTTCAGCATACAAGTAGGACAAAAAGACTTCTCTATTGACCTGCTGTTTTTTCACCGAGAGTTACAAGCCTTGGTTGCCTTTGAGTTAAAAATAGATGATTTTAAACCTGCTTATTTAGGTCAGTTGGAGTTTTATCTGGAAGCCTTGGATCGAGACCATCGTAAACCGCATGAAGCGGCGAGTATTGGTATATTGTTATGTAAAAACAGGGATCATGATGTGGTGGAATATGCCTTATCACGCAGTTTATCGCCTACTTTAGTAGCGCAATATCAGACTCGTTTGCCAGATAAAGCTTTATTGCAGGCTAAGTTGGAAGAGTTTTATGAGTTGACTAAAAGGGAGCGTGAGCATGAAGAATGATAAAGGACTCTGGGTAAAAGCAATAATTTCTGATGTAGCATTTGTTAAAAGTGGCATGGGGTTCCCAAAAACCTATCAAGGTAAGGCAGAAGGTAAGTATCCAGTTTATAAAGTAGGTGATGTTTCACTATCTGTTTTAAATGCTAAGGGACTATTAGCAATTGCAAGAAACTCAATTAATGAAGAGGAAGCTTTAAAATTAAAAGGAACAGTTTTCCCAATAGGGACAACTCTGTTTGCAAAAATTGGCGAAGCAGTTAGATTAAACAGGAGGGCATTTGTTGTTAAACCAGGGTTGGCCGACAATAATGTAATGGGTGTACAACCATTATCGAAAGATATGGATAAATTCATTTATTATTTTATGAGGACTGTTGACTTGAACAAAACAGCTCGATCAACTACTGTCCCTTCAATTAGAAAAGGCGATATTGAAAATTTAACAATAAAAATTCCTTCTTTAGCTGAACAACAACAAATCGCCACCAAACTAGACGAACTGTTAGAACAGGTGGATACCATAAAAAGCCGCCTCGACAATATCCCTGAAATCCTCAACCGCTTCCGCCAATCTGTTCTGGCTGATGCGGTAAGTGGGAAGTTAACAGCGAATTGGCGGAAAACTAATTTAAGCTCACAATTTTTAGTTGACCAACCTGCAATAAATGAATTTCGAGGAAAAAAACTATCAATACTTCCTGAAAAGTGGCAATGGCTAAAGTTTGATCAAGTGGCTGTCGTTGCATCAAGTCTTCAGGATCCATTACTTACTCCTGATGCTATACATATTGCTCCAAATCATATTCAATCGGGCACTGGGCAGCTACTGGAATATACAACGATACTGGAAGACAAAGTAACGAGTGCTAAGCATCGTTTTTATAGTGGTCAAATTTTGTATTCAAAGATTCGGCCATATTTATGTAAAGTTGTTAGAGCTGATTTCACTGGCCTATGTAGTGCAGATATGTACCCAATAAATTCAAAAATTAATACTCAATTCCTTTTTCGTTGGATGTTATCAAATCAATTTACCGACTGGGCTTCTAATGGAGAAAGCCGTTCTGTTTTACCTAAAATCAATCAAAAAGACCTTGGTAAAATACCAGTTCCAACCCCCCCACTTAAAGAACAAACCGAAATAGTCACTCAAGTAGAAAAACTCTTCACCTACGCCGACAAAATAGAACAACAGGTCAAAGAAGCACAAACCCGAGTCGATAACTTAACTCAATCCATCTTAGCCAAAGCCTTTCGCGGAGAACTCACAGCCGACTGGCGAGCAGAAAACCCTGATTTAATCAGTGGTGAAAATAGTGCAGCCGCCTTATTGGCAAGAATAAAAGCTGAACGAGAAAAACTGGCTCCTGCTAAAAAAATACGTAAGAAATCTAAAGTATGAGTTATATACCCTATACGCCTTAATAGTATTTGAAATTTTGTAGGAGGGGCCTATTGGCCGCGACTGCTCTTGATCTTGCTCCTGTCGCGGCCAATAGGCCCCTCCTACCGATAAAAATAACTCTGGAATTTACTGATTTTTTTATAAACCTGTGGTTTGTAAATAGCCATGAAATTTTATGGAATTAATCGCTCCATAAGTTCTGTCATTCTAACGTTCCCCTAATCCCAGCCTTCTCCCTTTGGAGCATAGGTATCTACACACGTATTTTCTTTTTTGTTATGCAGAATTAGAGCAAAAAGATAATCATCTTAAACTAAAGCATTTCTAGTTACAGCACTTGCTCTTAAGCCCTCGCCCCAGGCGGGGAGAGGGTTTGGGTGAGGGGGAGTTAAACAATTCTCTTCTTCAAAATTTCTTTTTTTTAAAGAGATTAAAGAATAAGGAATAGAGAACCTTATTCTTATTCCCCTCACCCAACCCTCTCCCCGCTTGGGGAGAGGGCTTAAGAGCACAAGCTCTAGGTTACTGGTGCTTTCATAAAACTTGTGTAGATACCTATGCCTTTGGAGAAGGAGAAAAGGTGTCAAAACTTTTGGAACGATTAATATGTAAACTTTGTAATTATTGGTCTATTACTTGGCTATATAATTCAACACTTGCTGTTATGTCATTTTGAGCAATTCGGTTTAAGCGGGGGGTTTCAAAAAAAACAGCAACACTATAACGCGTCATTCCCGAAGGTTACCCAGTCAAGCGTGAGCACAAGCTTTATTGGGAATCTATTGGTTCTGATTCTAGATTCCTGCTAAAAGAATGCAGAAATGACGAGGTGTTGAGTTGCTTGTTTTAAAATGGCTGAAGCTCGTGGGTAATCAGCAGAAAAGCAAAAGCCAAAAACACAAAAGGAAGAGCGAACAAGCCGTTCTTCCTTTTGCCTTTCACCTTTAAGCTGCTCTTAAGAGTATCGCTGGAAGATTAACGTTGCGTTAGTTCCACCAAAACCGAAGCTATTAGACATGATAGTGTTTAATGTCACATCATCCTGTCTTTCTCTGACGATAGCGATACCTTCTGCGCCAGGGTCTAACTGATTAATATTTGCAGATGCGCTTAAGAAGTTTTCTTGCATCATCAATAATGAATAAATTGACTCATTAACACCTGCCGCACCTAATGCATGGCCTGTTAATGATTTTGTTGAACTTACACTTGGCACATTACCGTCACCAAAGACAGTCCGCAAAGCTTCTAATTCACGAGTATCACCAACTGGCGTACTGGTTCCATGGGCATTGATATAATCAATTTCACCATTAACGGTTGCCATTGCTTGTTGCATACAACGAACCGCGCCTTCTCCCGAAGGTTGAACCATGTCATAGCCATCTGATGTTGCACCATAACCGACTAACTCAGCAATAATATTGGCACCACGCGCCAAGGCATGTTCTAGTTCTTCAATCACTAAAACACCACCACCGCCAGCGATAACAAAGCCATCACGAGTTTCATCATAGGGTCTTGAGGCTGTTTCAGGGGCATCATTATATTTTGATGATAAGGCACCCATGGCATCAAACAATACAGACATAGACCAATGCAGTTCTTCACCACCACCGGCAAAAACCACATCCTGCTTGCCTAATTGAATAAGCTCCATCGCATGACCAATACAATGCGCACTGGTTGCACAAGCAGAACTAATTGAATAGTTCACACCTTTAATTTTAAAAGGGGTCGCTAAACAGGCTGTATTAGTACTCGACATAGTACGAGGGACCATATAAGGCCCAACACGTTTAACGCCTTTTTCTCTTAAAATATCAGCTGCGGCAACCACGTTTGAGGTTGAAGGACCACCCGATCCCATCACAATGCCTGTGCGAAAATTTGAGACTTCATCTTCAGATAAACCGGAATTATCAATCGCTTGCTGCATCGCGATATAGTTAAATGCAGCACCATCACCCATAAAGCGTTTAACTTTACGGTCGATAAATTCATTCAGGTCAATATCTACGGAGCCATGAACATGACTTCTAAAACCCATTTCTTCATAAACATCGGCATGCACAATGCCTGATTTACCCTGTTTTAAAGATTCTATGACTTCAACGCTATTATTCCCAATACTAGAAACAATACCTAATCCTGTTACAACGACTCTTTTCATTATTATTCCTCTAGAAATCTTTAGTAGATGTAAATAATCCAACTTTTAAATCAGTTGCCTGATAAATAACCTTACCATCGACTTCCATCGTAGCATCAGCAATTCCCATCACCAATTTACGCATAATCACTCGTTTTA
>WTAG01000667.1 GCA_013139755.1 Methylomarinum sp.
ATTTTAATGATGATATTACAGAAGCCGAGCTAGATGATGAAACTCAAGCGAGAGCGATTGCTGAACGTCTAGGTATTCTGCTTAAAGATGGTTATGGTTTAGGTAAAGTTCAGATTGAGATATTTGAAAAAACAGTTGAAAGCCGATTGATGAATCCTACGTTTATTACCGCTTACCCTGTTGAAGTATCACCTTTAGCTCGTAGAAATGATGATGACCCACATGTCACAGATCGTTTTGAGTTCTTTGTTGGTGGTCGTGAAATAGCCAATGGTTTTACCGAATTGAATGACTCAGAAGACCAAGCAGAACGTTTTAAAAAACAAGTAGAAGAAAAAAATGCCGGTGATGATGAAGCCATGCATTTTGATGAAGATTATATTGTTGCGTTAGAGCACGGTATGCCGCCAACAGCGGGTGAGGGTATAGGTATAGATCGTTTGGTGATGTTGTTTACCGATGCGCCTTCAATTAAAGATGTGTTGTTATTTCCACAGATGAGACCTAGAGCCTAGTATAGCTTGGGTGAACGGGTATTTTGGCTGTATAAAGTCAAAATAGTACGGTATTGTGGGTGGTTTAGCCTATTAACTATTCATTGCTGGGCAGGCATCCACATTGTTCGGGTTTTCTGCTTGCCTAGTTATTTGTGGAATTGTACTTTGGCAAGGAATAAGCACTTTCTATCTGTGGTATTTGATGAAGAGTGAAGAGACTAGACAATATTTTAACAAATATACAGTAGCTACCAGCACATGAAAAACTTGAGGTTATTAGCAAAAACAACTTGTCCGTCTATAAATTGATAGTAATTCATGTAAAATAGCCTATACTGATCATCAAATCTGATAAATTGCAATTGATTTATAAGCTATGCTCTATAACATGCTGATTTATAAGTGATATTAACTTGTAAGTTTGCTGCTTAGTGATGCGTTGAAAATTAATTTTGTATTAAAGGTTTGTTGGCTCTGATTGAAGGGAATTGACAATTTTAAATATATTTTAATACTTGCAATTTCAGAGGCATTGAATTGGATTTTGTGGTTTTTTTAATAAAATTGAGTAACTGAATTCCTAACCTCCAAATAAGATGGAAACTAAATAAAGAGACGGTATATGATAAAAATTGAGTATGTGAAACTAGCAAGTATATTTGTTGTTCTTTTTGGAGGAGTACTTGCTGTTGGAGTTGCTAATGCAGAAGCCACTAATGCTGTTTTTCAGGATGAATCAATTGATAGTATTGTTGAAAGCACACAGCAACGAACTGTTAAATTATCAGAAAAACTTCACACTTATCAGATACAGGCCGAACGTGAGAAAAAAATGGCTGAAGCAATAGCAAGTGCTGCAGCTGTTAAGGTTAATCAAACTAAACTAGAAATGATCAGGGCTCAAAAGTTATTGGAGCAATTATCTTATAGGCAGGGTGCTAGTGCTAATATTAATGAAGAGAGACTGGTTGATGATATTGTTAATGACACTCAAAAACAGGTTGTTCAGTTAACGGTTAAGTTACAAGGCCTACAGATTAAAGCTGAGAGTGAACAGAAAGCAGCAGAAAGCCGAGTTAATGATGTTCAGTTAAAAATTGACCAGTTGCTGCATGAGAAAAGAAGACTTCAGGAGTTAATGAATCAGTTATCTCCATCTACACTTTCTAGTTCTATGGTTAAAAAACCTTACTCTGAAAACCTAGGTTATGCTGGGGTAGGTCACTCGTTGATGGATAATAGTTATTCTGGACAGCAGCTTGTGGAGTTGGGTGATGTGTTATTTGATACTAATAAATCGGATCTGAAATTCAGTGCTATGCCAAAAATTAATATGGTTGCTGATTTCTTATTAAGAAGCCCCGAGCGAAAAGTGTTGATAGCAGGGCATACAGATCTAAAAGGAAAGGCTCATTATAATTTGGAGTTATCTGAACGTAGGGCAAAAGCAGTATTTCATACCTTATTAGAAAAAGGTGTGCCATTAAAACAGCTTCGTGTTAACAGTTATGGTGATACTCGTCCAAAAGTATACGACAAGACTAAACCGGGCCTGATGCAAAACAGAAGGGTAGAAATTATTGTCTTAAATTAAGACTCTTTAAATACCTAAAACCAAAACCTCTTCAATTTGACTCTTTTCTAGGGTTAAGTTGAAGAGGTTTTTTTTGTTTAACAGGGTTGTTTCTGGGTTGTATTATACCAATCCCAATATGTTTTATCGCGAAGCAAAACTCGGAGGCTTGCCTCCGACACATCGGTCGGAAAGATTGAAAACCAATGGTTTTCAAATCAATTCAGCTGAGGCTTTGTCAAACTCGGTCGCTTGCGGCCGAGTTTTTGATATCAGATTATGGCTATATATTCTTTACAGTAAATGTATGCTCCTAAGTAGAATTATTAGAGTAACAGTCATACAGAATTAATTGTAGTTATTGCAAGTCAGATAATCTGATCTAAACTGTTAAATACTTAGCACGTTGACACAGGTCTTTTGAAAGGACTGTGGTAACGGTTTTATCAGGATAATTTGAAGGATTTTTATGTCGTATATTTTAGGAAAAACTCTTTTATGAATTTGAACCTTGGAATTTCATTAGCTGTTTTTTATGCTGTCACCGCTTTGCCGGCATTAGCACTAGAGAAACCAGTTAAGCCCGATAAAGCAGAGCGTATCAATCCATTGTTATTACAAAAGTCAGGTTTTCAAGTGGGAGATTTTTTAATTAGGCCGGAACTGGCACTTATAGGCATTTACGATAACAATATTTTTGCTACACGAACCAATGAAGTCAGCGATCATTTATTACTGATCTCACCATCTCTGAATATACTGTCGGATTGGGATAGGCATCAGTTAAAATTTAGTTCATCAGCAGACTTGGCGCGTTATGATGAAAACAGTAGTGAAGATTACGATGATTTTCATGTAAGTACTTCAGGTCGTTATGATTTTAGTAAAAAAGCCAATGTGTTTGCAGGGTTTAATTATAGTCAGGGTCATGAATCACGCGCTTCACCGGATAGTTTTTCAGGAAGTGTTCCCACTGTATTTGTTTCTTCAGATGCTTATCTTGGTACGGTGCAACAAGTCGGTGATATAGCGATGCGTTTGGGCGGGACTTTTCAGAACCTGGATTTTGAAGATGTCTCTACCGACACAATTCCAGTTAACCATGATGATCGAGATCGTGATTTGTATGGTTTGGGACTGCGTTTAAGTTACTCCAGGGACAAGCGTTGGCAGCCCTTTGTACAGTTTGTCTATGATCAAAGGGAATATCAAGATACTTTGGATGATAATGGTTTTTATCGTGATTCTGATGGTTATCGTGTTGCTGCTGGTCTTAGTAGTAATATTAGTAATCGATTGCGAGCTGAAGTTTATGGCGGTTACTTGTGGCAGGACTTTTCTGATAGCCGTTTTAATACGGTTGATAAACCTGACTTCGGAGCCTCATTACGCTGGAGAGCAGCAGCTAGCACCATGTTGTCAGTCTCTATCGATAGATCTATAGAAGAAACCACGTTGACCGATGCATCCAGTGCCATAGAAACCAGTTACGGCACAGATTTACGCTATAAATTACTTCCAGAGCTTACGCTTAAGTCACATCTGATTTACAGCAAGTTTGACTATCAACAAATCAGTCGTGAAGATGA
>WTAG01000420.1 GCA_013139755.1 Methylomarinum sp.
GAATGGCTAAGGCAATCTAAAGCCCCAATGTGGATGCGTTTCTTAATCATTGTTGTTTTTACGACAGTTTGGAAGATATTGTATTACACACCACGAACACACAAAGAGTTACGATTAAGCCGTGCTAGACAAGCGGGTGAAAGTGTACCTGAAATGACACGACTAGGTGCCTGGAGTTTATTTACCAAACAAGGGCGAGCGCTGTGGTTTCAAAGTATTTTGCCTTATGTGGGCTTTCGCTTTGTATTACTACCTTTATTATTCTTACCTTTAGGCACATTTGCGGCAACCAGTGTTTTAATTAACTCTATACTGGCGGAAATACTCACTAATATGCATACTTTTTTGGTGATTGTGCCAAATCATGCGGGTGATGATGTAATGATGTTTGAAGAAAAAGGCAAGGGTCGTGGAGAGTTTTATTTGCGCCAGATTCTTGGTTCAGTCAATTATCCAACAGGTTCTGATGCTAATGACTTTTTTTACGGCTGGTTAAACTATCAAGTTGAACATCATTTATGGCCGGATCTTTCATTAAAGCAGTATCAATATGTACAGCCAAAGGTGGTTGAAGTGTGTAAAAAACATGGTATTCCTTACTGCCAACAATCGGTGTTTAAGCGCTTACTTAAAGCGATGGATATTATGGTGGGACGTACATCAATGTTAAAGCCTCAGGTCGCTTAGGTCCGCTGGGTTATATTAATGCATCAATGTAGAGCGGACTGAAGTTCGCTCTACATAAAACCTGATGGAAATAAACGCTATTTCCTTTTCCCCTTATTCCTTTGTTGATTATTTGCTGTATGCCGACCTTTTTTGGCTGTTCTATTTCTATTATTTGGACGTGAGCTAGGCTTGGTTTTCGCTTTGGCTCTGTTATCCACATCCAACGAGACAGTTTCATAACCCGTATCTGCCACTCTAGGGATTTTAGTTTTTAATAGCTTCTCTATAGCTGCTAATAAATGCGCTTCTTCCGGAGCAACTAAAGAAATCGCTTCACCCTCTGCACCGGCTCTACCTGTTCGCCCAATACGATGTACATAATCTTCGGCCACAGCGGGGAGATCAAAATTAATCACGTGAGGTAACTGTTCAATATCCAGTCCTCGTGCGGCAACATCTGTCGCAACCAAGGCTGTTATTTTACCGGCTTTAAAACTCTCCAAAGCTCTGCTTCTTGCGCCCTGCGTTTTATCGCCGTGTAAGGCCATGCAACGAATACCGTCTTTCATCAACTGTTTGTGTAAACGGTCTGCACCATGTTTTGTTCGAACAAAAATTAAAACTTGCTGCCAATTACCATCACCAATCAACCAAGAGACTAATTCGCGTTTATATTCTTTCTTAATCCCATAAATACGCTGGGATATATTTGCCGCAGTTGAATTTTCGCTGGCAACAGCAACTTCTACGGGATCATTTAACAATTGTGTTGATAGGTTTTTAATCTCTTTAGAATAGGTCGCAGAAAATAATAGGTTTTGTCGTTGAGCAGGTAATACGTCGATGACTTTACGAATATCCGTGATGAATCCCATATCAAGCATGCGATCTGCCTCATCAAGTACAAAAAATTCAACTTGTGATAGATCAACTTTCCTCTGATAGAGCAAATCCAGTAGCCGCCCTGGCGTAGCGACAAGAATGTCAGCACCTCGTTGCAATCGCTTAATTTGCGAATGAATATTAACACCGCCAAAGACCACTTCAGCGAATAAGGGTAGGTGTTTTGCATAAGTTACAAAGCTTTCATGTACCTGTACTGCTAATTCACGTGTGGGCGTAAGAACTAAGGCTTTAATGGGGCGAGGCCTTTGAGCTAAGGGCTGGTTGTGTATTAGTTGTAGTATAGGCAAAGCAAATCCAGCGGTTTTTCCGGTACCTGTTTGTGCACCTGCTAGGATATCCTTCCCTTGCAAAATTAATGGAATCGCTTTTTCTTGTATAGGTGTGGGCTTGTCATAACCTTGTTCAGTTATGGCTTGAAGTAGAGGTGTGGATAAATTGAGTTGATTAAAGGACATGCTGGTTTGGACTGATAATGACTAAGTGGTATACAGATACTTACTAATAACTATTATAATTGACATCCATTTTATTAGAGTGCTTTTATGCTTATCTGTCGATAAATGGCCTTAACTTGACAGAGCATGTTAAGGCAAGCATAGTTAGGCAGCACAATCTCATCACTAGGTAACGATCTAGTTTTCAAACATATACCCTTTTGTTTAATAATGAAAAATCTATCACTTCAGGACCAGCTATTGAAAGCAGGTTTGACTAACGATAATAAAATCAAACAAGTTAGAGCAGAAAAAAGAAAGCAAACCAAAAAGCTAAATAAAAATAAAGTAGCGGTTGTTGATGAAGCTAAACAACTGGCACAGGAAGCAAAAACCAAGCAGATAGAAAAAGATAAGGCCTTGAATGAGCAACGTAATAAAGAGGCCGAAAAGAAACACATTGCTAATCAAATAATACAGTTGATTGAGTTAAACAAACTACCCAAGGATCAAGAAGCAGATATTGCTTATAACTTTACTGATCAGAATAAAGTTAAAGTCATTTATGTGAGTGAGGACATACGCAATAAAATTATTGCCGGTCGACTAGCTGTTGTTAAAGCAAAGTTAAGCTACGAAGTTGTGGCAGTAGAAGTGGCAAATAAAATAAAACAACGTAATGAGAGTGTTGTGATTGTATTATTTTCTGAGCAAGCAGATGCGATAGAAGACGATGAATATCAAGGGTATGAGATACCTGATGATTTGATGTGGTAGCTTTATACTAAAACTTGTAGGAGGGGAGATGGAATTCTGGCGTTTTGATTATTCTATGGTTGATGTTAATCAACTACTTAGCAGTCAGCACGATGTATTTATGGTGGTGATGTCGGTTGTGGTTGTTTTTGTCGCCTCATTAACCATGCTGCATGTTACAGAGAGGATCAACTCGGCTGTATATACGCTTCGCCGTCGATTATGGATTACCAGCGGGGCATTTGTGATGGGCATAGGGATATGGGCTATGCACTTTATTGGTATGCTGGCTTTTAAGTTACAAATTCCTGTCCATTTTGATATAGAAATGACGTTAATTTCTATATTGCCGGCTATTTTAGGCTGTAGTGTTTTTTTAACACAGCTAACAAAAGAGACTTTTAGCAAGCTTGAACTTCTTAATAGCGGATGCTGTTTGGCGGTTGGTATTGGTTTAATGCATTTTTTAGGCATGGAGGCGATTGAAGCCAATGCACTTATGCGGTACCAATTAAGCCATTTTATTTTTACCCTGGTCCTTGCTGTCGTACTTTCTTATCTATCGCTTTATGTGTATTTTTGTATAGGTAAAAAAATAACAGATTACCGTTTTCGTTTGGGAGCAGCACTGCTCTTCGCTGTCTCCACATCTACGGTGCATTATGTTGCTATGCATGGCACTTTTTTTTATGCAACAGGTGTTGAAGATACTTTATTGATAGAAGGTTTTTTTACCCAAGTTCAACTCAGTTTTTTAATTGCAGGCGGTTGTACCACCCTTATTTTATTGTTGTTGATTGCCACCCTAGTTGACAAGCGGTTTGAGGGGGTGAAACATTTGGCAGATGGTTATGTTCGTGCAATTATTGATAATTCCGCTGAAGGCATTATCACCATTAATGCTCAGGGTTTGGTTATGAGTTTTAATCCAACGGCTGAAAGAACCTTTGGTTACAGTGCCAGTGAAATTATAGGGAAAAATATAAACCTGTTAATGGCTGAAAATATGCGCTCAGCACACGATGAATACCTTAAAAAATCAGACATCCATGAGCCAAGAATCTTTAACCAATCAAGAGATTTAAAGGCATTAAAGAAAGATGGTTCTTTGTTTCCTATTGAATTAAATGTCTCCCCCATGAATATGGCTGGGGAAAAAATATTTATTGGGATTCTGCACGATATTAGTGAGCGCAAGAAACAGGAGCAGTTACTTAAAGAAAACCGGGAGCGTTTTCAACGATTAACAGAGCTATCTTCTGATTGGATTTGGGAGACAGATAGCGAGCAAAAAATTTCTTATTTATCTGATAGCTTTCATCGGCTGACAGGCAGACCTGTACATGAAGTCTTGGGATCAAAACGTCAACAAGTTATCTGGTATAACTTAGATGATAAGGATAGCGATTGGGATAAATACAGTGAAACGCTTAATAGTCATCAACCATTAAGAAACTTTAAACTTTCTTTAAGAGATTATGACGGTAAATTAAAGTATACAACGATCAGTGGTAAGCCTGTTTTTAATGCAGAAGGTGAGTTTCAGGGCTATCAAGGAACAGGAACAGATATTACTGAACTAACAAAAGCTCGCAAAGATGCTGAAAAAGCTAATAACAGCAAATCAGAATTTTTGTCATCTATGAGTCATGAGTTACGGACACCTTTAAATGCTATTTTAGGCTTTGCTCAACTGCTGGAAGATGATTCATTGGAGCCTTTATCAAAAGACCAATCGGAAAGTGTTCAGTATATTTTGAAGTCAGGCAACCATTTATTAACGTTAATTAATGATATTTTGGATTTAAGTAAAATTGAATCGGGAAATATAGCCTTATTATTGGAAAACCTTGTCGTTAACGATCTTCTTGATGAGTGTTTATTATTGATACAGCCTTTTGCAGGGAGTCATGCCATCTCAGTTATGCAGGCTAACAGGCTAGATGATACGGCTATAATAACGGCTGATATTACGCGGATTAAACAGGTTATTTTAAATTTGCTATCTAATGCCATCAAATACAACAGCAAAAAAGGCAAGGTAACATTAAGCTGTGAGTTTATGGAAAATCATAAGCTAAGGATTGCCATTAAGGATACTGGAGAGGGAATTCCTGCAGATAAACAATCTAAGTTATTTTTACCATTTGAACGTTTAGGTGCAGAAAATTCAGAAATTGAGGGAACAGGTATTGGCTTAGTGGTATGTAAAGATTTGATGGAAAAAATGCATGGCACTATTGGCTTTGAAAGTAAGGTTGGAGAAGGCTCTTCATTTTGGGTTGAAGTTCCATTAGGGGTGGATGATAAGCAAGAAACTCAGCCAATTGAAGAACAGATAACAAAACAACATGAGCATGTTGCTAAGCTAAAAAGTACCATATTGTTCATTGAAGACAATCCCGCAAATATACGTTTAATTGAAAAAGTTGTTAGCCGTTATCAAGGCTTGTCGTTAATTTCAGCGCATACTGCGGAATTAGGAATAAGTCTTGCGGGTAGTGAGAAGCCCTCAATAATATTAATGGATATTAATTTGCCGGGGATGAATCCTAAAGAAGCTTTAGCAGCATTAAAAAATAATCCGGAAACCAGCTCTATTCCAGTTATGGCAATAGGTGAAAGTGTCAGTGAAAACGAGATTAAACGTGGTATTAGTGCAGGCTTTGAGCAATACCTAAGTAAGCCGATTCATCTCTCTGAGGTGGATGAAGTAATTAAAAAGCTAATTAAACTGGACAGTGATAGGCGTTAAACGGAGTGATATGGCCAAGCAATATGTTTGCTGAAGTTATACCATTCACAATTCCTACGTAGGATGGGCAAAGGAGGAACGACGTGCCCATCTTGTTTGATAACAATAATGATGGGCACGGGATAAAGCCCCTTTGCCCATCCTACTGGACTGTTTTAGTAACTGATTAGAGTTAGTATTTATTGGGATTGGTATTACCTGCTCAAGCGAGGCTAAAGCCTCACTTTTAAAGAGTCTAAATTATTTTATGCTGACGCCTAAAAGCGCCTTAAAATTTCCAGGAATATCCTAGCTCTATAGAATTTTGATACATAGACACCGAACCAGGAACACCCAGTGCTGTTTGATTGCTACTGACGGAGTCTTTAAAGGCATGTTGATAAGATAAGTTCCATTCGCTGTATTTATCTGGGCTGTAACCTATACCAAAGGTCACATGCTTAGTATTAACGGCGGGAGAAATAACGTTAAATAATAACTGATCGGACTTAAAAGGCTGGTCGTTCCAGCTATAGCCTGCACTAAAAGTCCATGCAGGATTGTATTGATATTGTAGACCTAGACGGTAAACATTAATATCATTCCAACCAAAACCTATGCCACTCTTATCACCTAGATAACTATGTCCAGCAGGAAATCCAGGGCCTTGTGGGGTAGGGGTAGGCCCTTTATTGCCCACAGAATTTACACTGCCATAAAAGATACGTTGGTAGTCAAATGCGACTAATAAATTAGAGACAGGGTGCAGTGCGATACCGGTAGTAAAGTTGGCGGGAATATCAAAGCCACCTTGTTCTGCAAATAACTCACTATATTTGTTAAATTCAGTCATATAAATAGGGCTGGAACCTGCAATACCTAAGGTTATCATTGGATGTATCTTTCCAACCCAGCCTAGTCTCACTCCTGCACCATATGAGAAGTCATAACCATTGTCAGTAAGATCAGATGAAGCCTTAAAGCCGGGTGTTAATGGGCCTGCATTGCCCGGGGCACAGGCTGGGCCATTTTGAGTTGCACCTGTACGAGTAAAGCATTGAAAGTTACCTAAACCTTTCGCTTTAAAATATTGAACACCCAGTAATGCAGAAATACCAAAGGTATGATTAGGAGTAACTTGATAACTTAATGTAGGTGCAAAAATCATTTGCCCCATATCAATCATTAACTCACCGGTATCTGGCAATCCTGTGCTTTTACTCAAGCCACCTGACATCACAGAAGCCATTGCTTCATCATACAGATTACGTGAATAGGTAGTATTCATCCCGCCATTGCTATAAACCGAAACGCCCCAGCTGGCTTTATCATTAATCTTATAGCTGACTCCGCCATTGGGAATAACAAAAAAATCACGGCTGCTTTTTTGCTGAGATGTACCAAGAGAAGCTTCTCTAATAGGGCTAAAAAGCATTAAGGATACATCGACACGCTCACCCACTAAACCGATACCCGCCGGGTTAACCGCAGCAATAGTGGCATCTTGTGGTGCAGCAACGACAGCACCCGCCATACTTGATGATTTAGGCCAATAGCTTAGAGCAAAATAGCCTGTTGTGGCGGATACTGGAGCGGTTGCTGCTAATAAGAATAAACTTATTGATGACGCTAAGATCGATTTTAATTTCACGGCTTGAATTGTCAAAATATTAAAGAAGGTGGATCATTTTTATTATGTATTAAGGTATCACTGAAAAATGAACATAGTTTGTAAGCAGGGCATTTTAAACTACTACGACGATAGATGCAGTGAAAAACAAAATGTTAGAATATAGCGATATACTTGATTTTATGGAGGGGGGGTGTTAATAGTTGTAGCGGCTACAAACGAATAGTTTGATAGTTTGCTTTAATGAGTGAAAAATCTCATATTCACTTCATCATGATTGTTACGTTAAATTTTTAGCAGCTTTGATGTAATAAAGTAAAATCAAGTCTTTAGCTTTCGAGTTCTTGATTCCACATTGCTGCATCAAAGTTACATAGAGTATATTTCTCCATCAAATCACGTTAAGGAGCGAGGATCTAATGGATTATTTCAGATGCTATATTGTTGCTTAGGAATTGAGTGATTTCATCATTCGTATTAAAGTTGCCATAAGCTAGCAATAATTTGACATAAGCCACTTCTAAAGACATATTCCATATCATTCTGGCTCCCTGCTCTATTAGAACCTGAGTGCTATCGTAAGAATCTTGATTTTTTATAGCTGGTGCCATAAACAAGGTAATATTCTTTTGCTTGCAGGTTTGAATAAATTTAACCAGTGTATGATTTTCTCCCCAAGCATCTGAAGAACAAGCAGTACCCGAGTGATAAAGATCATGCAGAGCCACATCAACTTGATCTAATGAAAAATGTTCATAATTTAACCCTGGATAAGGTTTAATTAATAGAATTCTAGAACTGAATCGTGGTGCTAATTGCGTTTGCTTACAATCTAATTTATTAATATTGTTTTGTTGATGAAATACATTATCTTTGAAGGATAAATAAGCTTTAGATTGCACGCTGATAAAATCACCGCTGAGTTGCAAGCAAGAGGCAATTCGACTACCTAAGTGAATTAAAGTCTCCGAATTTTGGTTTTTATAGGGTACATAAACACCCGCTTCTTTTCTTTGCTTTATAAACTCGATGGCGCAGATAAAGTGACTTAAACCATTGGCTTGGGGATGCTCTAACGGATAATCACTGGATACTAACAAAAGGGGAATTTTTATCGCGTTAAAATATAAGCTTAAAGCTGCCGCGGTAAAGGCTAATGTATCGGTGCCATGAGTCACAATAATGCCATCATATTGTGAGATATTCTCTGCTTCTATGGCATTAATCAGTGTTTCCCAAACGGATGGAAACAGGTTCTCGCTTAAAATTGCAACGGGTTGAATCGTGGTAAAGTTTTGGTTTTTGGCATCGGCATAACATTGTTCAAATAAATTGATTAATTTATAAGCCTGCTTGCTTGAAGTGTTAATCGTGCCATTTACCGCAGTAGAGCCGATTGTTCCGCCTGTAAAGACAAGGAGAATATTGCTCATAGTCAGGTTATTATGACCTAGCGGGTGCCAAATACAATAATAGTTTTACCATGTGCAGAAATTAAATCTTTCTGTTCCAGTTCTTTTAAAACACGCCCTGCCATTTCTCTAGAACAACCGACAATACGACCAATCTCTTGTCGGGTGATACGTAATTGCATGCCATCAGGATGAGTGATTGCATCGGGTTCTTTGCATAAATCAAGTAAGGTTCTGGCAATGCGTCCTTCAACATCCATAAAAGCAAGGTCACGGTACTTGCGGCTAGTAATTAATAACCGCGCTGAGAGCTGCTCACCTAACATATATAAAAGATCAGGGGCAAATTTGCTTAATTCACTTTTTAATGCCAGCGTGAATCGATCGTAGGAAATTTCGGCTAAATGACAGGGAGTACGCGTTTTCACATAAACTGATCTAGTCTCTGTACCTTTAAATACACCAATTTCACCAATAAAGTCACCTTTATTTAAATAGGCCAGTATTAGTTCATGTCCATCTTCATCTTCAACACTGACACTAACCGAGCCATCAACAATAAACAATAATTTATCGCCTATGTCACCTGGACGGATAATAATGGTCTTAGTGGGATAGCTTCTGGTGTGACAAAGATGAAGAAAATGATCTAACGCGTCCTGATAAATATTATTTTTATTATTATTATTCATTGTTATGTCAACGTACCCTGTTTAACTGAAAACGGAAGTGCTATGATTTTCCCTTTTTAAGAGAAAGCGTATTGAAACTACGCGTTTAAAAGAGCTATAACTGATGTACAGTGCCGTATTATAAAGAAAAAATCAATTTTATCTGTCATCTCGTTGTAAGATTATATAATTATTTTATTTTAAAAAGTGAGAAATAATGAAAGCGACAGTTAAATGGATTGATGGTAGAGCCTTCTTAGGCGAGAGTGGCAGTGGTCATACCGTAGTAATGGATGGTCCTGCTGATCATGGTGGCAGAAACATAGGGATTCGTCCTATGGAAATGATTTTGTTGGGCTTAGGCGGCTGTTCTTCTTATGATGTGATGGATATTTTGCAAAAAGGGCGGAATGATGTGGTCGATTGTGTCGCAGAATTAACGGCTGAACGGGTGGATGCCATTCCCAGCGTCTTCAGTAAAATCCATTTGCATTTTAAAGTGACAGGCAGAAACTTAAAGGACTCAGTAGTTGAACGCGCTGTAAAATTATCAGCAGAAAAATATTGTTCAGCATCTATCATGCTAGGAAAATCAGTCGAAATTACCCACGATTTTGAAGTGATCGAAGTTGCATAATTCACAAAGATACTAAGAAGAGAAAGCCTTAGGCTCTTACCTTGGTGTCTTAGTGGCTTGGTGTGAAAAAACTTTAGTAGATTGTTTGTCACACAAAGACACGGAGGCACTAAGAAGAGCAATATCTAAGGTTCTGTACCCTTGGTGTCTTTGCGGTTTAGAGTGAAAAAAACAATACAAATGAGTTACAATTTTTGCAGCTTTAATGCTTCAATAATTTGTTGGTATTCTTGCATTTTAGGTCGGTGTAAAAATAAACCTAATAACGCTAAGACAGTAAAAATATAAAGCGAGTTAACCTCATCACCCAAAATAAACATCACTAAGCCAAAAAGACCAATACATTCAATTAAAGCTAAGGTTACAAAGGTAGTGACAAAATAACGGTTTTTAGCTGAGTTATCACCCGGCATGGTTTGATTGAGTCTAAGTAAAATATAGCGCAATAAATTCACCAGCGGGAACATAATAATCGCAATAATATAGAGGCTTGTTCTAATAAGAACCCGTTGCTCCTCCGCCATATTAATTTGTATCTCGGCACCCAGCGTATAACAAATAATATTATAGCTAATCAACATACACA
>WTAG01000259.1 GCA_013139755.1 Methylomarinum sp.
GCAGTTCCTAAGCATCAAGAATTGCTGGAATTAAAGGATCAAATTTTGAAGTCTGGTCTGGGCTTAAATTATTAGATGGTTTTTAAGTTGGCAGCATGTTTGATAGTTGTTAATGTGTCGTTGAATAATGAGTTAATAAATTATTATCTTAACCTGTCTCCATAAAAGCAACTGGAGAAATGAAGGGACGTAGCCCATATGGATAAGAGAGTGCCTGCACGATACTTGCAGTATTCCGCAAAGCGCCTTACTGGCTACATATCATTTTTTGATATAGATGATTGTTATTAGTTATCAGGGACTGTGTCAATAATCACTTTAAATTCCCCTAATTCAATTTTTAATGACTGTAAATTAAGCGGATCTATTTCCAGAAAAGATTTCCATTGAGCTCTGTCTAGGTCTCGAAAGGCTGCTAAAACGGCAATGTACTTGCTGGTAGAATTGATTTCCAAGGTTTTTATACTTGATTGGCCGGGTTTGATTTCTATTTCTTCACGATATTTCAGATCTTTCGCTAATATGCTTTGATCGTTTTCATATAAAGCAAAAAAATCACTATTATTAAAGGTGTCAATCTGTGTTAATTGATAGATTCTGATGACAATGGGAGAGGCTCTTTTTTCTATATCTGGATTCAGCTTTTTAGACGCAGAGATTGTCAGGTTTAAAGTAATGGGTTCAGATGTGCCGCCAAATATTCCACAGCCAGATAATATAAAAATAGTACTTAGACTGATAATACATTTGAAAATAGAAAAAATACGTTTCACTAGTCAGGCCTTCCACATAAATGAATAAACAATCTGAATTTATAGCAGAAGTTTAAAATATTTTATAGTGTAATTTTTTTCTAAACCTTTTTAGAATGTTAATCAGAGCAATTCCTATTTTCATTAAAAATTATTGCTTCTTTACTGGTAGATAGTCTATTCTTTGTGTTGTTATTTTAATTAAGAATTTGTCATGCCTTTAATTTTGAAAATTTTATCATTTAATGGTCAACCCTACACTGAAGGGGAGGATGTCATAATTGATGAACAAGGAGGAACAATTGGCCGTTCGGATACTAACACCTTAATATTGGCAGATGAGAAAAAAACGATTTCAAGACGTCATGCAACAGTGGAATTTGAAAATGGACAATATAAGTTAATTGACAGCAGTTTGGCGGGGACTTTTATTGATAATGCTATTGAGCCAATCAATAACGCCAGTGTGCAATTAGTTGATGGTATGCAAATTAGAATTGGTGATTATGCTATTGTTTGTAGTATTACCGATGAGGTCTCTCCCTTTTTATCTGCTGCTCCAGTCAATCCATTTGCTGACGACAGCATAAACATTAAAGCCGAGGATAATGCATTATTAGATAATGTAGAAAGCGATTTTAATAGTCCCTTTTTGGCTGGAGAGCAGGAACATGACTTTTCTGAAGATTTACTGGCTTCAGTTGAAAAAAATACGGCATCAGATTTATTAAATACTTCAGAGAATAATTTATTATTAGATCAGGTTACCTCTGATTTTAATGGCATGACTCCTCTTGCAGATAATAGCTTATTAGATACTGCTGCGGAAATGGAAGGTCAAGCGGATCAAGGTTTAATGGCAGAAAATGTCTCTTCCTTAAATGATAGTTTTGTGCCTGCTGAACCTATTAAAAAAAAATCGATTTTGGATAATGGCGAAATGCCTGAAGACTTTAACTTTGAGGATCTTTTTAAGCTTGAAGATAAGGCGTCTGAATATCCTTCTTCAGATCAGCAATTAGTTGTTGATGAACCAGTAGTTGAGGCTATCAAATCAGCAGAGTTGAAGCAGGATACTTATGCTCATCCAGCTACTGTGCAGGCACCATCTGCTCCAGCTAAAGACGTTGTTGCAACAAATCAAGCACCTGACATCGAAAAAACTCAACTTTTACAGGCTTTTTTGCGTGGAGCACAAATTGACCCTGAAAATATAGACTTTAGCAATCCTGATGAAAAAATGTCACGGATTGGTACCATGTTCAGACAGTTTGTTGAAAGTACCGTTTCTGTATTGAGAAGTCGAGCTGAATTTAAGAGTTTGTTTAGAGTAAGTGTTACCACTATAAAAAGATCAGATAATAATCCGCTCAAATTTGCTGTGACTACTGATGAAGCCATAAAGCATTTGATAAATGATGGGCAGGGTGGATTTAAGAAATCAGTTGAATCAATCGATGAAGGGTTTAATGATTTGTTGAATCATCAGCTTGCTATGCAGGCTGGAATTCAGGCTTCACTCACTGATATTCTAAGACAATTTGACCCTGCTACCATTGAGAAGCAGTATGAAGAAGGAATTGTATTGCAAAAAAAGTCAAAATGTTGGGAAAAATATATCCAGGTACATACTCGTTTATCTGAGACTGCGGTAGATGATTTTTTTGGCGATGCTTTTTCAGAGGCTTATGAGAAGCAGATGAAACAATTAAAAGATTAAAGTTATTGCTCTTGGCTGTTTTGCTGCTTTTAAGTCCTCCCTTGCTGGGGAGGCTTGGGTGATGACTGTATGGATGCAGGAGGTAGAACAACGCATGGAGCAGTTGCCGAGGAGATATTAAAAAATTTTTTCCTCTTTTAGTTCCTGATTATGAATATATTTTTGAGAAGAGGATTATTTTGTTCTCTCCTCACCCACCCCAACCCTCTCCAGTAGGAGAGGGCTTTAAGAGTCTGTCTATACTAGGTCAATCTCCTGATACTATAGTAAGAATACAGCAAATCTATTAATTTTAAAGTGATGAGGTTAAGTCAAGAGTGTTATGGCAGAGAATAACAGAGTAATTTGGTCAGAAGGGATGTTTTTACGGCCTCAACATTTTCAGCAACATGATCGATATATTGAATTACTGATTAATGGACACGTCAGTGGCTTGCAGCCATATCACTGGGGAATCACTAAACTGAAAGTGGATATGCGATTGCTGGCAATGGGGCAGTTTGCATTGGCCGAATGCTCAGGTATATTTCAGGATGGTGTGCCTTTTGATCTGCCTGAATATGATGCTTTGCCTAAGCCTATCGACATTCCAGAAGAAATGCAGAATTGCATTGTCTACTTGTCTTTGCCCGCGCGTCTTGATGGCTCTATAGAAATTGATAGTGATGAAAAGCCCAACAGTCTGGCTAGATATCATGCTGTTGAGACTGAAGTTAAGGATCATAATACCAATTCTAATGAAGTATCTCCGGTTGTTATTGGTAACTTACAAACACGTTTGATGCTAGAGCCTCAAGAAAGAGCGGGGTATATTTGTATTGGCGTTGCTCGAATAATTGAATCACGCAGTGATAAAAATATTCTGCTAGATGAGGAATATCTTCCTCCGTTGATTAACTGTCTGGCTATGTCACGGATAAAAAACTACATCAAAGAAGTTTGTGGTTTGTTGCATACGCGTGGTGAAGCATTAGCCGGTAGGGTTTCAGAATCGGGAAGAGGTGGGACAGCAGAAATATCAGATTTTTTGCTTTTGCAGGTCGTCAATAGGTTAGAGCCTCTTTTTGAGCATTTACAGCACTTGCCTACTCTGCATCCGGTTGATTTTTATCGTATTGCAATACAAGTTGCAGGCGAGTTATCTACCTTTACCAAGAAAAATAAACGCCCAGTCAGTTTGCCAGAATATAAACATGACGATCTACAGCAGACTCTTTCCTATGTCATGGAAGAAATTCGTGATTGTCTGGGCATGGTGCTAGAGCAAAATGCTATTCCAATTCCTTTAACACCGCCTAAATATGGCACGCGTGCAGCAAAAATTCCTGACCAGAATTTACTGAAAAGTGCTTTTTTTGTTTTGGCAGTCAATGCTCAAGTGTCATCTGAGCAGTTACGAAGCCGTTTTCCAGGGCAGGTTAAAATTGGCCCGGTTGAACAGATTCAACAATTGGTCAGGTCATCGTTACCCGGTATAACCGTTAATTCATTACCGGTAGCACCTAGACAAATTCCTTATCATGCGGGTTTTTCATACTTTGAATTAAATAAGCAAGGGGAACTGTGGCAACAAATGTATAAATCGGGTGGGTTTGCTATTCATATAGCAGGTGATCTTCCAGGTTTGGAACTTGAATTTTGGGCAATTAAGAACGGGTGATAGTGTGAGTCAAGACGACCCTTTTAGTAATTATTTAGATGAAGATAAAACAGTATTAAAGCCTTCTCCTGGAAGACGAAACCAGAATGCTGATACTTCTTCACCTACTCTAACGCAGAATACACGCGTAGATTCGCCTGCTTCTTATAGACAGGATTCATCAGCAGGTACCCAGCAACTTAACTTACATTCAGATGAAAATGTGCTGGTGGGCTGTGCCTTGCCACTATTATCATTAGTGACTCAATTACGTAACTCTGCCAGTCATGCGGATGTTTCAGGATTGAGAAATGCAATTATCAATGAAATCAAGACATTTGATACCAAAGCCAGACAATCTGGCTGTCCTGTTGACCAGGTACAAACAGCTCGATATGCATTGTGTTCATTGCTGGATGAAGTGGTGCTTAATACGCCGTGGGGCTGCAATAGCATTTGGAGTACCCAGAGTATGTTAATTACTTTCCATAAAGAATCATGGGGTGGAGAAAAGTTTTTTCAGGTTTTGAATAATATTATTTCTCAGCCCGGAACGTATTTTAACTTGCTTGAACTTTTTTATTATTGTCTGAGTTTAGGGTTTGAAGGTAAATACAAAGTACAGGAACAAGGACAAAATAAATTATACGATGTAAGAGAAAACTTATATCAGGTGATTCAAAGGCACAAAGGCGATTATGAGCAGGATTTGTCTTTGCATTGGCGAGGAATTACAGACAAGCGCAATGTACTGTCACGCTACATTCCTTTGTGGGTTGTCGGGGCTGTTGCGGCAGCAATATTGACCTTGATTTATATTGGATTCTTATACGCTATCAATCAAAGTTCAGGTGCCGAGATTGGAGCGCAATATCAAATCAAAGATACCTTAAATGTTAAGCCTGAAGTCGTCAAAAAAATACAGCCTGCTAGTATCCCTGAAGTTCCACAAACACCGGTCATTGATAAAGTAAGGCAATTTTTGGCAGCAGAAATCGCGGCCAAAAAAGTAGAGGTAGTTGATGAGAATGGCCAGTCTATTATTCGTATCTTGGCGAAAAACTTTTTTGCTTCTGGTAGTGACAAAATACAGTCGAAATATTTACCTTTAATGCAGAAAATCAACCAGGCACTGGAGATTGTAACGGGGCAAATTACAGTGGTTGGTCATACCGATAATATACCGATTTTCACTGTACGTTTTCCATCAAACTGGGTGTTATCACAAGCCAGGGCACAGTCTGTTGCCAATATATTGCTTGCAAATGAACATCATCAAAATAGAGTGCTTGCAGAGGGTCGTGCCGATACACAGAGTCTGGTACCTAATGATTCCGCCAAGCATAGAGCGATGAATCGCCGTGTAGAAATTACCTTTAAGGACTGAATGTGAATAAGATAATCAACTTCTTTAAAAACAAATGGGTTATCCAGTTTTTAGGAATTATCGCCTTGAGTTTGTTGATATGGTTTGTCGCTCCATTGATAGCCATATTGGAACCGGCGATTGTCCGAGTAGTTACAATTCTCACTATTGTCTTACTTTGGTTTGCTATTGCGCTGTTGATTCAAGTTAAAGCCAGCAGAGCTAATGCGCAGATGGTTGATGATTTGGCTGTTGCAGATAGTAATGAGCAAAATGCTGCTGATCTTAATGCCGATCAGGAAGTCGATGAGTTAAAAGATAATTTTGATTCAGCTTTACTCACCTTAAAAAAATCCAGTAGCAAGACCAGTCAGGGTAAGCATTATTTGTATGATTTACCCTGGTACATCATTATTGGCCCTCCAGGTTCTGGTAAAACAACCGCGTTAATAAATTCAGGCCTTGAATTTCCTTTGGCAGATCGTTTTGGTAAAAATGCGGTGCAAGGGGTAGGTGGCACCCGAAATTGTGACTGGTGGTTTACCGATCAGGCAGTCATGCTGGATACTGCGGGTCGTTATACGACACAGGATAGTCATGAGTTTGTGGATAAAGCGGCCTGGTTTGGTTTTCTGGATTTGTTAAAGAAGCACAGACCCAGAAGACCGCTTAATGGTGTTTTGATTACCATGAGCTTGTCTGATTTGTTACGTTTAACAGAAGAAGAAAGAAGTTCACATGCTAAAGCAATCAGACAAAGAATAGAGGAGCTGACCGAACGCATGGGGGTTCGTATTCCTTTATATATGATGTTTACCAAGACAGATTTAATTGCTGGTTTTACCGATTTTTTTGCTGATTTTGGTAAAGATGAAAGGAGTCAGGTTTGGGGGGTTACTTTTACTGAACAGCAAGAGGATACAGTCGACAATATTTCACAAGTCGGCAAAGATTATGATGATTTATTAGCACGTTTAAATCAGAGTGTAAATACGCGCATGCAGAATGAGCGGGATTTGAACAGACGTAATCTGATCTTTGGCTTTCCTCAACGTATATCCATGTTAAAAGCTCCCTTGATAAGCTTTCTGGAAGAATGTTTTGCGGTTAATCGTTATCAAAGTGCGCCCTTATTGCGAGGTGTTTATTTAACCAGTGGTACTCAGGAAGGTACGCCTATTGATCGTTTAATTGGCGTTTTGGCCAATACTTTTAAACTGGATCGTTCGGCATCACCGATATTTAGCGGTAAAGGTAAAAGTTATTTTATTACCCGTTTACTCAAGGACGTTATTTTTGCTGAATCTGAGTTAGTAGGGTTAAATCAAAAAGTTGAAAAAAGGCGTACCTTATTACAACAAATTTTTTATGTTACGGCACTGGTTTTAACCGTCACTTTTACAGGGCTTTGGGTTAACAGTTATATGCAAAACCAAAGCCTGTTAAGCCAATTTACTGAGAACACGGCTGTCTATAATGCTTTGGCACAGCAGGAAGCTAAAAAACCTGTTGATTTTCTTGATTTATTAAAGAAAATGGATGCTTTACGTGCAGTGCGTGATGTATATCCAGAAAGTGATGTGCCCTGGTCTAGCCGTTTAGGGTTATATCAGGGGGATAAGCTCAGACCTTTAGCTGCATCCAACTACGACAAACAGTTAAAAAATCATTTTTTACCGATGATTAAAAACAGACTGGAACAGCGTATGTTGAGTGAAGAATCAAACAATAGTGAGATCCTTTACCAATTATTACGTGTGTACCTTATGTTGGGTGATACAGATAAGGCTGATGTTAATATTATTCGTCCCTGGGTAAAAGTAGATTGGGAAACTTTATTCCCGGCTAATGACCAGCAACAATTAATGCAGCATCTTGATTCACTATTAAAGTTAGAACTCCCTGTGCAGACACTGGATGAGTCTTTAATCAAAGAAGTACGCAATATTTTGACTCAAATTCCGGTCGCGCAACAGGTTTATATACGAATTAAAGCTGAGGCATTACAAAACCACGATAATGATTTTGTTCTAAGTAATG
>WTAG01000471.1 GCA_013139755.1 Methylomarinum sp.
AAAATTACATGTATTTTAAGGGGAAAGATTAATGCAAAAATACCAAGATATTAACTTTCTTCAATTTGGGGTGTTGTATATTTAAATTGGATAACTAGGAAGTGAGGGTTTAGAGACTGTGAAAGTATTCATTTTTTTAATAGTGATGTTTTTGTAGGCGTAGTTGAGGTAATGAAACCCATAATCAGTGGCTTGCATCACATTTAATGCTGGGTACGAAAGAATCTTATCTTTGCTATATTTATAGTGTAAATAGGCATAAGCCGATACTGACAATAGTTACATTGAGAAAATAAGGATCAGGCGAAATATAAAATGGAGCTGTGTTAAAATTCAATTAGGTAACCCGAAACTATTAGGTCATTAATATGAATGAAAATAACGCAGCTTCGGCAGCAAAAAAAGCCAAGTACATAGCCTCTATTATCTATTTGCTGGTATTTACTTTTATTGTTGGCGGCAGCTATATTAATCAACAAGCTAATGTGGATAATAAAGCTACAGTTAGTTTAGAAACTAATTAAACAGCTTCCCTAATAGCCCTGTGTCTTTTGCTAGCTCATCTATCCGCTGTTGTGCAGCTAGACCAATACTGCTTTCGCTTGATTTACTGACGATTGATTGCAGTGTCGATAAACTTTCTTTTTTAAGTAATTTAATTGCTTGTACTCTAACCGACTCATAATGCGCATTAAGTGCTGCAAGTTCTGTTAGATAAACATTTGCCACATTTAATTGCTTTAGCATGACTTTTTCAGGGTCATCAGTTAACAGGTCTCGAACTAAGTTACCGTATTGTTCCTGTGCTCTAGCCAAATCAGCACGATTAATTTTTACTGGTTCTGTTGGATCATCACAGCAGCCCATATCATCCCCCTTTCTAATATCATATTGATAAAAATACACTATGAGTGCCTTGCACGGTTCATCTTTTTCTTCATAGTTGCGTTAAAAATAGATTAAAAATGCTGATTTACTTGGTGTAAACTCCGCTTTTTGATCTATTTTTTCCTTGCTCTGAAGAAAAATCTATTTCGTACAAAGATCTCACTATAGCAGACTCTCATGTTCATTTTACACAGCTCAAATAAAACCGAAAACCTATTGGTGCATTTAACCACTGTGATAGAAAGTGCGCCGTTAGATAATCCATTAAGTAAAGAGTTGTTTCTTATTCAAAGTCAAGGTATGGAACGCTGGTTATCGCAACAATTAGCAGATCATTTTGGGGTTTGGGGTAATTATGACTTTTTATTTCCCGGTAAATTTTTCAGCTCAATTGCTAAAAAAATTGATAATAAATTAAATGATGAGCTGTTTGATAGAGAGCTAATGTTATGGCGATTTGAACTATTGCTTCGTAATTTAGATGATGACAGCTTTAAACCGCTACAACATTATATACAAGGTGAAAACCAGGAATTAAAACGCTTTCAATTGGCGCAGAAATTTGCACAAATTTTTGACCAATATCAAATGATGCGTCCTGATATGTTGGCTTTATGGCAGAAAGGACAACTTCTTTATCCACAAGGCAATGAAGTTTGGCAACGTGCTTTGTGGCAAAAAATAACAGATGATATTGGACATAAACACAGGGGTTCATTATGGCAAGATGTTATCAACAAGCTCAATCAAAGCACTGAAGGCCAATTCTCTGAACAACTTCCAGAGAGAATATTTATTGTTGGTTTAAATACCATGCCGCCCTTGTTTTTAGATTATTTACAAGGGTTGTCCCGACACTGTGATATTCATTTATTTATGCTCAATCCGGCGCAAGTTTATTGGGCCGATTTAGCCAATAAAAAACAATGGGATGAAACCACAGAAGGCCATCCATTACTTGCTACTTTAGGCCAGCAAGGTAGAGAGTTTCAGCAAATGTTATTGGAACAGACTCAATTTAGTTTTGAGCCTGAGAGTTTTGAGGGCATAGACGTCACCAATAATTTACAGCAGCTACAAAATGACATTTTAAATAATCAACTAGAAGGTAAGAAGTTAACAAAAGATAACTCCATCAGCATTCATGCCTGTCACTCCAGAATGCGAGAGGTAGAAGTATTAAAAAATCAGTTACTGCAAGCCTTAGAGCAAGATCCTGCACTTGAGCTCCGAGATATTGTGGTAATGGCACCCGATATTCAACGATATGCCCCCTTTATATCAGCAGTATTTAGTGATATTCAACACGCAGTTGCCGACAAGAGTTTACGTCTGAGTAATAACTTACTTGATGCTTTTATCCGTTTTTTAAAGCTCAGTCAAAGTCGTTTCGGTTGGCAAAGTGTGATGGATTTATTAGAGCAGCAAGCAGTTTATACTCAGTTTTCATTAACAGAAACAGATTTAGAACTGATCAAGCACTGGGTTGCCGATACCCATGTGCGCTGGGGCAAATCAGCCGCACATAAAAAAGAACTGGGGCTACCCGAACTTAATCAAAATACTTGGCAAGCCACTTTAGATCGCTTATTAATGGGCTATGCCGTGGGTAATGAAGATGAATTTGTCGATAGCATCTTGCCCTATAGAGATATAGAAGGTTCTTCGGCTCAAGTATTAGGGCGTTTTAATGACTTTATCCAGCTATTATTTAAAGCCAGTGAAGAGCTGAAACGTGCAACCACTCTCAGCACCTGGAGTCGCAGGCTGTATTATTATGCTGATCAATTATTATCTTCAAAAACAGCCACTGAGCAAATAGAACGCCAACAGTTAAATGAATTATTAGAAGACTTATCGGGCACTATCGCTACAGTACATACCGAAGATATTTCTTTAGACGTTATCACAGCCTGGCTAGAAAGCAGAGTCTCTGAGAGTAAGTCATCCACAGGATTTTTACGCGGACAACTCACCTTCTGCTCCATGTTACCTATGCGTTCAATCCCGTTTAAAGTCATTGCCTTATTAGGGATAAATGAAGGCGAATTTCCTAAAGTTGACCAACATTTAACCTTTGACTTAATAGGACAAAATTTACGAACAGGTGATAGATCCCGGAGAACGGAT
>WTAG01000592.1 GCA_013139755.1 Methylomarinum sp.
ATAACCGCATCGGCTCCCGAACTTAAATCCGCAGTCGGAATCTGTATTAGCTTATTTCCCTTGCCCTTCGTTAGCGCAGGTAATTCTTGCACAGGAAAAATCAACAAACGTCCTTGTAAAGTTGCCACTGCCACTAAATCTGTGTCATTACCAATCGCTACGGGCGCTAGCACTTTTGAACCCTTAGGCAAAGTAATAGCCGCCTTACCTGCTTTATTTTTACTTTGTAAATCTTTTAACTGTACTCTAAAGCCATAGCCTGCATTACTCACCAGCAAATACCAGTCTTCAGGCTGCCCTGAAAATACATGGGTAAATAAAGAACCTGCGGACGGTTTTAAACGCCCCGTTAGTGGCTCTCCCTGACTTCGAGCAGATGGTAAATCATGAGTTGAAGAATTATAAACACGTCCTGTTGAATCTAAAATGTAAATTGGTTGAGTAGACCTGCCTTTAGCTGAATCAAGATATTTATCTCCTGACCGATAATTCAAGCTTTGCACATCAATATCATGGCCTTTTGCCGCTCTTACCCAGCCTTTTTGCGACAAGATCACTGTCAGTGGTTCATTAGCGATTAATGCTGTGGTATCCAATGCTTGAGACACATCTCGAGTAACCAGTGGTGAACGTCTATCATCACCATATTTTTCAGCATCTCTTTCCAGTTCTTTTTTAATTAAACGGTTAAGCAAACGCTTAGACCCTAAGGTTTTTTCCAGTGCCTGACGTTCTTGTTCCAGCTCATCCTGCTCGCCTCGGATTTGCATTTCTTCAAGCTTAGCCAGATGTCTTAATTTTAATTCTAAAACCGCTTCTGCTTGAATATCACTAATACCAAAGCGCTCCATTAATACAGGCTTAGGCTTATCGTGCTCTCTAATAATTGCAATCACTTCATCTATATTTAAATAAGCAATCAACAAACCATCAAGGATATGCAAACGCGCCAGCACTTTATCTAAGCGATGCTGTAATCGTCTGCGCACGGTTTCTGTTCTAAATTCCAACCATTCGACCAGAATCTCACGTAAATTTTTAACCACAGGCTTGCCGTTAAGGCCAATCATGTTCATATTTACGCGATAACTTCTTTCTAAATCCGTGGTAGCAAATAAATGCGACATCACCGATTCAGCATCAATCCGTTTAGACTTTGGAATAATCAATAATCTAGTAGGATTTTCATGATCAGATTCATCCCTTAAATCTTCGATCATAGGTAACTTCTTTGCCATCATTTGAGCAGCAATCTGTTCTAATAATTTAGACCCGGAGACTTGATGAGGCAATGCAGTGATCACTATATGATTTTCTTCCATTTCATATTTTGCCCGCATTTTGATAGAACCATTGCCGCTGTGATACATTTTTTTAATATCTTCAGCAGAACTAATAATTTCAGCACTGGTGGGATAATCGGGGGCTTTAACAAATGTTAACAAAGCATCCAAAGTGGTATCCGGCTCATCCAACAATTGAATACAAGCACTCACCACCTCACGCAAATTATGCGGTGGAATATCAGTCGCCATACCGACTGCAATCCCCATCGTGCCATTAAGCAACACATTAGGTAATCTGGCAGGTAATATCACCGGCTCTTGCAGAGTGCCATCAAAATTATCTGACCAATCAACCGTACCGTGTCCCAACTCACTCAACAGCGTATGAGCATAAGCGGTTAAGCGTGATTCGGTATAACGCATCGCAGCAAATGACTTAGGGTCATCCGATGATCCCCAGTTACCTTGGCCATCAACTAAAGGATAACGATAAGAAAAATCCTGCGCCATTAACACCATGGCTTCATAACAGGCAGAATCACCATGCGGATGATACTTACCCAATACATCCCCCACTGTTCTGGCTGATTTTTTATATTTAGCCAGTGCATTTAAGCCTAGCTCAGACATCGCGTACACAATCCGTCTTTGTACTGGCTTTAAACCATCACCTATATGCGGCAAAGCTCGATCCAAAATCACATACATGGAATAATCCAAATAGGCTTTCTCGGCAAAATCTTTTAATGGTAATTGTTCGTAATTGTCCTGTATTCCCATGAGCTAGAGCATCCCCTTTTCTATTTCCACATGCATTTCTTCTGTTCTTTTCATACTTTCTTTTCGCATTTCTTTACGTACAGCTCCAGCCTGATATAACCGCTTATCCAATTCTGTTTTTAACTCTAATGAAGGGACTTTGACAGCCTTACCCTCATCATCTACAGCAACCATCGTGAAATAACATGATGTTGTATATCTATTTTCTTGTGAGCGCAAATCTTCAGCAAAAACTTTTATACCCACTTCCATGGAAGAAAAACCGACATAATTAATATTGGCGTGAAAAGTGACTAACTCACCAACTTTCACTTTTTGTTTAAAGCTGACTTGATCAAGTGAAACTGTAACAACATATCGTTTACTGTATTTAGCCGCACAAGCATAGGCAACTTGATCCAATAATTTCAATAACGAACCGCCATGCACATTACCCGAAAAATTTGCCATATCTGGTGTCATCAGCACCGTCATCGACAATGATTTTTCTTGTTTACTCACTTTTATCGACCAAACTAATACAGTCTTTTTCAATTAAAATGATACGTTTCTTGTATAGCGTGCCAATAGACTGTTTAAAGACTTTTTTACTGACACCAAAAGTTTTATAAATTAAATCAGGATGACTTTTATCATTCACCAAAATTACGCCGCCTTGCGACTTTAATTTATCAAGAATTTTTGCTGTAACAGAATCAACTTTATCTGCATATTTAGCCACTTGTAACACTAAATCAATTCTATTGTCTTCTCGAACCTTTTTAACAAACCCTGTTATTTTCTGACCTTTCCTGAGTTTTTGAAAAATCTCATTTTTATAAAGAACACCCCAGTATTCATTATTAATAATTGCTTTTCGGCCTAAATCCGTTTCATCCGCAATCACTAAATCTACTTTTTCACCTTCTTTTAAATAAAAGGCTTCTTCTTGAATAAATTCATCCAACAACATCGACGCGACAATACGATTATCATCATCCAAAAACAATTTCACCAGACAAGATCGACCTTCAACCACTTTTTGCGTTTGCTCGCTATAAGGAAGCAATAGATCTTTCGCTAAGCCCATATCTAAAAAAGCACCGGCATCACTAACAGACACACACTTTAACCAGGCAATATCGTCAACTTGAGCATGAGGCATTCGGGTTGTCGCCTGCAAGACATCTTTTGAACCAACATAGACAAAGACATTAAGCTCATCACCTACCTTATAATCTTGAGGAGCTTCGGTAGCGGGTAATAGCACTGCACCCAACTCGCCACCGTCAAGATGAATATCTTTAGCATACTGCTTAATGATTTTTAACTTATTAAACTTGCCTATCTCAATCATGAATACCTTAAAACCTTAAAACTAAAGAGAAAAGCATTCTATACTTTTTCAGGTGATATACAAAGGATAAGGTTCTGTGATTGTTCTTAGGGAGACAGAAAGCACAGAGTTATTGTTAGTGGATTTAAATATTGAGTGATATTTGATTTGGAGTTATAGGATTTAAGGGTTATTTATTGACAGATGATTGGTGATAGAATGCAAGATGAGCGGGTTAAGAATAACTTATATGAAGCGCACAAAAACAATTGGAAGCTAAAATACGTACTTTAATTGAGGAGGCTAATGTTATTCTCTGGTCAGCAGATAAAGATTACCGAGTTAATTATATTTCTCAACAAGTGACAGGAATTCTGGGAATTGAGACTGTCTTAATTGTTGGTGAGACATTATTTTCCCTGTTGCAGTCAAATGAATTTCATCCTGATGACTGTAAGGTTCTTTTGGAAGCTATAGTAAAAATGCAGGATGAATGTGTACCCGTTAAAAATATGGAAATCCGGGTTAAAAATCCTGATGGTGGCTGGATATGGTTATCAACAAGCATGACTCCGATACTAGACGAGAACAAGTTCCTGCAACAAATCGTTGGTGCCATACATGATATTAGTCCGCAAAAGGAAACTCAAGAACAGCTTCGTATTATAAATAAAGATCTGGTCGACCGTGTAAAACAAGAAGTTGCTGAAAATAGAAAAAAAGACCTTATGCTGCAACAACAAGAAGGAATGATAGCGATGGGGAAAATGATCGGTAATATCGCACACCAGTGGCGACAACCATTGAATTCATTGGCTATTATATTAATGGAACTGGAGGATGCTTTCTACCATGGTGAAGCCACGCATAAAAGTGTCAGACGTTCAATAAAGCATTCCAATAAACTGTTGGAAAAAATGTCACACACCATTGATGATTTTAAAGATTTCTTCAAAAATGATAAAACACTAAGTGTAAATCGCTTGGAAGATGTTATAGACGAATCAGTTAGCCTACTAGAAGCTAGTTTAATTTATCATCATATAAAGCTGACAATAAATATTGTTGATAGTCATGTTATAGCCTTTATTCATCCAGGTGAATTGTCTCAAGTCATACTCTGTTTAATCAGCAATGCAAGAGATCAGATTCTGACTAATCATATTGAACAGGGTGAAATCACGATAGAAATTGATCAAAGTGATAAATGGGCTATTATTAGTATTATGGATAATGGTGGAGGTATTAACGAAAATGATTTACAGAAAATATTTAAACCTTATTTCACTACAAAGCCAGATGGATGCGGTTTAGGCTTATACATTACACAACTGATCATAAAACAATCTATGTCTGGGATTATTGAAGTAGAAAATATAGATAATGGCGCCAAGTTTACTTTATTTTTACCAAAATCTAACTGTCAGGAGTTAGCACAATGACCTCATCAATCTCCTCATCAGAGAGTCATCTATTATCATTAAAAAACATCAGTATATTATGCGTAGAAGATATTGAGGAGGCTCGACATTTTCTTTCTGTTTATTTAAAAAGGAATGGCGCTACAGTATTTGAAGCAGAGAATGGTAAACAAGGATTAGAATTATTTACAGAACACCAGCCAGATATAATCATTTCTGATATACGCATGCCTTCCATGAATGGTATTGAAATGTGTCGATCTATTCGGCGTATAAATAGCGATGTGCCGATTATTTTCTTATCGGCATACAAAGATACTGAACACTTGCAAGATGCTATCGAGCTGTCTGCTACTCAATATATTATAAAACCCATTGATTCAGAAAAGCTTACAGCTGCTCTAATTGGGGCGCAGCATAAAATTTTTGCAAAACGACAACTTGCTCAAACACTCGATAAAATGCAAGCGAGTATCAATCAACATCGGAGTGAAGAACATCAATTACATAATTATGTCAGTCATATACTGGGTACTGACGACCAGCACATTACCGCAAATATTATAAATCAGCCCAAAGAAACTATTAGCGGTGACTTTTATTGTCTTGAACAATCTTCAAATGTTCTTTATGCCATGCTAGCCGATGGTATGGGACATGGTTTATCCGCAGTTTTACCAGCACTTAATATACCCAGAACATTCCATAAACTGGCGGCACATGGTTACAGTCTTTGTCGGATTGCTGATGAGCTTAATCAAATAATTTATGAACACCATTTGCATGGGCATTTTGTAGCGACAACGTTAGTAAAACTAGATACTGAACGACAAATCATTGAAGTCCTTAATTGTGGAAACCCTGACGTTTTGATGACTGATCTTACGGGGTCTCTTTTGCAATCATTTCCATCTAATCATTTGCCATGGGGAATTGTTCGGGGTGATGATTTTTTACCAGAATTACAGGTATATCAGTGCAATGCAGGCGCTAGACTCTACCTCTGTAGCGACGGACTAACCGAGACACTAGAAAAACATAAGAGCACCCCAAACAGCGTTAATATATTGTCAGAACTGATCTGTAGCCAACACAATGAAGCACTACTAGATAAAATAAATACATTGCTACAAGAGATTCCAGAATCATTGCGGCATGATGATGTCACTTTATTAGAATTGAATTATCTGCCGACCACACAGTTACAAAATCAATCATTAAATATTTTAGACTCTGTGCAATTCCCAGAAAATAACGATGGTCAATCGGAGTTACATACTCCACTGAAATGGCTTTCAGTACTATATATTGAAGAAGACCCTGATGCATTGGAATATTTGTCTAAATACCTAACGCGTCGCGTTGGTATTTTATATAGTGCTGACAATGCTGAAGAAGCATTGCAACTATTTAAAAAATATCGACCACAACTCGTCATTTCCGACATTGATATACCCGCTATGAGTGGGTTTCAGCTAGTGGAAAGTATCCGTAAAATTGATCATGATGTTCCCATTATTATAAACAGTGCTCCTGCAACATGGGAGCATCATGATGAAATCATTGAGATTATGCTGGAACTAGAAATTACTAAGTTTCTACCAAAACCACTTAATGCTGAAAGAATGCTGGATGCAATTCGAGGATGTATTAAGCAGTTTGAATATACCAATAATTTAAAGCTTTCTGCTTCGGTTTTTATGAGTTCTTCACTCGCTGCGACAATTACAGATAATCAGCGTAATTTTATCGCCGTTAATCCTGCATTTACTAAGATTACTGGTTATACTCAAGCAGAGGTTCTGGGCTCTAATCCAAGAATCCTCAGCTCAGGAAAACACGACAATCAGTTTTATGAACAAATGTGGGCCAGTCTTAATGGAACAGGTCAATGGTCTGGCGAGATTTGGAACCAAAGAAAAGGTGGTGAGCTATATCTTGAATGGATAAACATTAATGTTATTAAAGATGATGCAGGTGAGATTTCTCATTATGCATCGGTTTTTTCTGATATTACTCAGCGTGATGCTGCCGAAGAAAAAATGCGCCATCTAGCACACCATGATGTGTTAACTAACTTACCTAACCGCATACTTATGCAAGATAGGTTAAATCAAGCTATTCTAAATGCAGAGCGTGAAAACAGCCAATTCGCTGTCGTCTATCTTGATATAGACCATTTTAAAAACATTAACGATACATTGGGGCATGGTGTAGGCGATAAATTAATTATAGCCGTATCAGAATCTTTGCAAACAGCGCTTCGTGAATCCGATACTGTCAGCCGTTTAGGAGGTGATGAATTTGCCATTATATTGCCAGATGTTGATTCGACTGAGATGACACACATTTTAATCACAAAGATTTTTAATGCTGCCAGCAGAACCTACCATATTAACGAAAAGGAATTGTATGTAACTGCCAGCATGGGTATCTGCCTGTTTCCAAATGATGGTGATACTGTAGATATGCTAATTAAGCGTGCCGATAGCGCAATGTATTTAGCTAAAAAGAAAGGCAGGAATAACTTCCAGTTTTTCGATGACAGCCTAGAAACCCAGGCCGAAAGATATATGGCTATTCAACAGGGGTTACACAAAGCATTAGAGCACAATGAGTTTAATGTTCACTATCAACCTAAATATGATATAGAGAAACAAATAATTGTTGGTGCTGAAGCTCTATTACGCTGGAATAGTCTCCAATTAGGATCAGTTTCTCCAGCCGAATTTATTCCTATCGCCGAAGAAACAGGGCTGATTGCCCAGATTGGAAACTGGGTGATTGAGGAAGTCTGTAAAACAATGGCTAGCTGGAAGGCCAATGGTATTAAATTAGTCCCTATTTCTGTGAATATCTCTCCAATACAATTTCATCGAGGTGATTTGCAACAAAAGCTGCTACAAGAAATTACAACTCATGGTGTTGATCCTAAGTTAATGCAAGTGGAGTTAACAGAAGGCGTTGTAATGGATGGAGAAGATAAGACCATCAAACTTCTGGAAGAACTCAAAGAACTAGGTATCAGCATATCTATTGATGATTTTGGTACCGGTTTTTCTTGCCTCAGTTATCTGAATAAACTGCCTGTTGATGAGCTAAAAATAGATCGTTCTTTTATTGCAGGTATTACTGACGAAGCCAGTTTAAATGACACTCGATTAACTACGATTCCTTTAGCTATTATTGGATTGGCTAAAAACTTTAACCTTAAACTTGTTGCTGAAGGTGTTGAAACAGATTTACAAAGAGATTTTTTATTACCAAATGGTTGCACTACTATTCAGGGATATTGGTTCAGTAAACCAGTTAATTCAACAGATATGAGGGAGTTATTACGTTAAACGATGATTCTGATATTTGCCTTGTGATGGTGGAATGCCTTATCACTTTGCCACTCGACAAAGGCTGGACGATCATGTCGAGGCCATTACAATCGTCAGCCTACTTCACTGATAACAGTGATACATTGAGTTAATGCGTAACTTATGTGTGAGGAACGAACGCCAACACATGGCAACAACAACCAATATTGGGGTTCCTTTCGCCCCCCCAAGCCTACCGTGCTGACTTTAACCCGTTAAGCAAAAAGACTTAACACGCCATTGCTGGCAATTGCTCTTCCTGCTTCAATCTCGTCGACAATATCTAATATTTTATCTGTAGGTTCATTATTACCAATCTCAGCTAATTCTTTGTCACTTCTTTCGCCAGCTCCAGAACCCATTTGATTAAAGGCTTGTGACTGTCTTTGATGGCTATCGTCTTGAGATACATTAACATCAACCAAATTAAGCTGTTGCGCTGATAACATTTCACGCAATTTAGGTAACGATGCCTCCAGTGCTTCTTTTACCACAGCATGTTGAGCAGTAAAAGCGACGGATGCTTGATCCTGAGTAACATCGATCTTAATGGTTATTGGTCCTAAATGCTGAGGATTTAATCTAAGCTCAGCAGATGGGATTGCTTGCTTATGCATCCAGATAACTCGCTCACCAACTTCCTTATTCCATTCAGGGTGAGCAAAATGCTTGGTCATTGGAGCAATTTGAGTTTTATTTTCTGATATGACGGCTCGACTAAGATTAGCAATATCAGTGGCAAATTTTGCTCCATCTTTAGTTTTCCCTAGTTCATTAAGCTCACTAAGTTCACTTAGATCGCTTAGATCGCTTAGACCACTAAGATCATCTATTTTAGTTTGCTTCGGTGCTAGGGCAAGATTACCCTGCTCTAATTTACGAAATGTATTTTCTTGCTGTAATAATTCTGCTTTTGATAAACCCTTTTGCTTTAAATCTAGGATTTCAGTATCCATTGCAACACCCTCTCCACCGAGTATGCCACCTTTACTTATACCAAAACCATCTAACTTGTTGATGACGCTTTCCAAGGTATCTAATGTATTTTCCAGGTCTATATCACTGGCCAATTGATCAGCTACCGGCAAACTTTTGCCGAATAGCCCGGCAAAGTCCTGCAATAGGTATTCATCTTCTATGGTATTAACACTTGCATTCTCAGCTGTCACGTCAGCCGTTTCAGTCGCTTCATCTAATTTCTGAATCTTTTCATTTAATTCTTCGGCAAAATCCTTTGATGCAGACTCCCCTTCCTTTAGGGGCTTCTGTGTTTTTGCCTGACTGTCATCTGATGAAACCGAAAGTTTTACACTTGTGCTATCAATTTTCATGTTAATTCTCCAAAATCCTTACCTCATTATCAAGCATTTCTTGTGCCACCTACCCCACCAAAACGAGAAGCCCTGTCATCCTGTTCGTTTTGTTCCCTTTTTTCTTCCTGCTTAAACTCTTCTGCCAATGCTGATAGACATACTTTTTCTAAACTCTTGGTCTTTTGATGCTGTTTTTCCCAATACTCGCGAGCATAAAAAACGTCCTTTTCACCTTGTATAACAACCTGCTCCTGCTCGCCTATTGCCTTATCTAATTTACTAACAAAAGATCTAAACTCTAGCAGTTGCGCAATATTTATGCCGGCTTCACTTATCGATTGATATTTTTTTTTATATTCTTGATGATAACTTTGTAAGTTTTCTAATTGCACTCGTGATGCCTGTTGTTCACGCTGCGCCTTACCTAGTGCTTCCAAAGCTTTTTTTTCATTGTTTGCATTTAAATCAACAATGACTTGTAGTCTGTCTGATTTTTTCATTAGTCCGCTTTAATCCCCAGCAACGCTTCTAATTCACTCAAACTGCGACTAACATCCACTGCTTCATTCATGTCTTGCTGTAAAAATTCAGATATTGCGGGAATTTTTTCTATCGCTTGGTCAATCCTAGGATCTGAACCCGCTTGATACGCACCGACACTGATTAAATCTTTATTTTGTTGATAGAGTGAATACAACCGTCTTAATTCTCTAGCCATTTTCATATGCCTTGCATCGGCAATGTCTGGCATCACTCGACTAATGGATGCTTCTATATCAATCGCAGGAAAATGCCCGGATTCGGCCAGACTTCTGGATAAAACAATATGACCATCTAATACCCCCCTAGCTGCATCGGCAATGGGATCATTGGTGTCATCACCTTCTGCTAATACCGTATAAAAAGCTGTTATAGATCCACCGCCTATATCGCCATTACCTGCCCTTTCGACAAGATGCGGAAGTTTAGCAAATACTGAGGGCGGATAGCCTTTGGTCGCAGGGGGCTCATTTATCGCTAATGCAATTTCCCGATGTGCTTGAGCATAACGCGTTAAAGAATCCATCAGTAAAAGCACATCTAAACCCTGGTCTCTAAAGTATTCGGCAATACTGGTGGCTAACATCGCGCCATGCACTCGCATTAAAGGCGAATCATCTGCGGGTGATGCGACAACAACCGCACGTTTCATGCCTTCATCACCCAGTGTTTTTAAGACGAATTCATTCACTTCTCGCCCCCTTTCACCGATAAGTCCAACAACGACAACATCTGCCCCTGTAAACTTGGTCATCATCCCTAATAACACACTTTTCCCTACCCCTGTTCCGGCAAACAAGCCCATTCTTTGTCCGCGACCCACCGCAAGCATGGAATTAATGGCTCTGACACCAACATCCAGGGCATCTCTAATAGGTTTTCTGGAAAGCGGGTTAATTGTTCTACCACTTAAAGAAATTTTGGCATCGGTTTTTAATGGCCCTTTATCATCTAAGGGCATTCCAGATCCGTCCAACACCCGACCTAAGACACCAAAACCCACTTTTGCCAGACCACTCTTTCCTAGCGGAATAACCCGACAACCCGGCTCTATTCATCAATGTTGTATCTGAATAATTATTCCAATTCTCACCATAAAAAACAGGATTTATTATTTCTTTGCAAATAGTCTC